>JBFFLO010000087.1:0-8886 GCA_041554895.1 Lutimonas sp.
GAATTCGAAAAAGCAACGCAATTGCAGCCCCACGTGGTTTATTTGGCCAATAGTTCTAACGTAAAAGTAGGTGTGACCCGAAAAGCGCAGATCCCTACCCGATGGATCGACCAGGGAGCTCATGAAGCCATTGAGATCGTTGAAGTTCCAAATCGATACCTGGCGGGCATAACTGAAGTTGCTCTAAAAGACCATGTGGCAGATAAAACCAACTGGCGTCAGATGCTTACCAATAATGTGAAGGATGTTGACCTGGCAGAAGAAAGGGATAAGCTCTTCGCTTATGTGCCTGAAGAAGCCAGACCGTATGTAATCGAAAACAACAAGGAAACTGAAATTTCTTTTCCCGTAGAACAATACCCCGTCAAGATCAAAACACTCAATTTAGATAAAACACCATCCTATCAGGGTGCATTGAAGGGCATCAAAGGACAATACCTGATTTTTGAAGACGGTGTTGTTTTTAATATAAGGAACTGGGAAGGATATGTTGTGGAGATTGGGGTTTGAATCAATAGATTTAAACATTATTTAAAAGTTATCTATTTCAATCTAAACATTCTCTTGAAGGCATAATCTTTGTTTAATGTTGCAAAGTTAAGGTTGAAAACTATAATTAATGATTCTTGAAATAAAAAAATAGCTCATAATTTTGGACAAAATCATGAGCTATTGCAAATAGCCAGAAATCTTTATATTTCTAACCTCGAGGGGAAAAGTGATTAATTCAAAACATATAAATGGAGACCTCCGAAGAGGTCTCCCTAAAGATCCTTACGCTTTAAAGATGCTCAAAGAACATCTTAAGTTCGGGAAAATTGTTGGGACCAAGATAATCCGTAATTGAACGCTGCACAATACCCTTTAAAGGGTATATTGTTCCTAATTAAACAGCGGCTTATTTAAAGTTGTATTTCTTCATGTGCTTTTAATCTAAATTTTGCCCTAAACCAGTATACAAAAATGTACAATATCGGCGTGTCCAAAAGGGCTATCAGAAGTTTAAATAAAAACCCATTGAGCAATAAAATTCCGAATAAATCCCATTCGATAACGCCGAATGAGCAGAGTAAAAAGAGTACAGAAAAAGTATCTAAGAACTGGGAAGTAATGGTCGAGAAATTATTTCTTAGCCATAAATGCCTTCCTTTGGTTTTTACTTTCCAAAAATGATAGATCCTGATATCAACAAACTGAGCTACCAAATAGGCCATTGCCGAAGCAAATACCGCCAAGGCAGATAAACCAAAAACCTTATGGAACATGTCGTCTCCTACAGGAGACCATTCGGTAGCCGAAGCAGCATCTGACATCATAATAATCAAAAGAGAAAATGCAGAGGCAAAAATCCCGGTAATGACAACTTGATTCGCTTTCTTTTTCCCATAGATCTCTGAAATAAGATCCGTCACCAAAAAGGTGATCGGGTACGGCAGGATCCCGACAGAGATTTCAAAATCATACCAGCCTAAAAAGTTCCAGGAAAAAAATTTCTGAAAGATCAAATTGGATACTACCAAAGATGAAATAAATATGGCTGCAAGAATCAAAAAGATATTAAAGGCAAGGGTTTTGTCTTTTGAAGACAGGGTTTTTTCGTTCATGAGACTAAAATAAGGAAATAATATTGTCAATCATTTTTTTACTCATTCCTTTTCTATTTGATTAAGTATTCGTGATGTGCTTCGCAGTTGCTTCTCAAAGTAGAATTTTTATCGCAGGGTTCGGCGTTAAAAAAAATATGCAGTGTCTTTCAAATTATATGCTTAGTAAGATTGGGAAGTTCCGCAGCTTTGCAAGGAAATCACCCAACCGCACTTGGCGTATAAACAGGAAGTACTGTTTATTTTTTTTTGAGACTTGAACTTTTGGTTCTTTTGTTTCAAGACAAAAGAACAATAAACATTATCCATTAAATTCAATTCTGTACTTTTGTTAAAAGAAAAAACCTATCTATATGAAAGCATACATATTTCCCGGTCAGGGAGCCCAGTTCTCAGGAATGGGATTAGATCTTTTTGAAAGTTCTGCTTTGGCGCAGGACCTTTTTAACCAGGCCAATGACATTCTTGGATTTTCAATTACTGATATAATGTTTGAAGGCACTGCTGAAGATCTTAAAGAGACTAAGGTAACACAGCCTGCTATATTTTTACATTCCGTGATTCTGGCCAAGACACTAGGCGACGATTTTAAACCTGAAATGGTGGCGGGTCATTCACTGGGAGAATTTTCAGCCCTTGTCGCCAACGGAACCTTATCATTTGAAGTTGCTTTGGAATTGGTTTCTCAACGAGCGCAAGCCATGCAAAAAGCCTGTGAAATCAAGCCTTCCACCATGGCAGCCGTTCTAGGTTTGGAAGACAAAATTGTCGAAGAAATCTGCGAGCAAACACCTGGAATTGTGGTAGCCGCAAACTACAATTGTCCAGGCCAGTTGGTAATTTCAGGTGAAATTGAATCGATCAATAAGGCTTGCGAAAGTGCCAAGGAAAAAGGAGCAAGAATGGCTATGGTTCTTCCGGTTGGCGGAGCTTTCCATTCACCGCTAATGGAGCCTGCGAGAGAGCAATTGGCTGCGGCCATAGAAAACACAACCTTTAACGACCCAATCTGTCCGATCTATCAAAATGTTACTGCCAGTGCGGTAAGCGATGCTTCTGACATAAAAAATAACCTGATCGCACAATTGACGGCACCTGTTCGCTGGACACAAACCATTCAGCAAATGATCGCTGATGGAGGGACAGAATTTATTGAATTGGGTCCGGGAAAAGTATTGCAGGGATTGATGAGAAAGATTGATCGGAATGTTGCTACGAGTGGCATGAGCTAAAAAGTTTAAATTCAAAAACAAATTACTATGGCTGGCTCCATTTTTACACATATAGACCACTGCATCGCGACAGTTACCTTCTCGCATCCAAAGAGCAATTCCTTTCCCGGTGAATTGCTGCAAAAATTAGTGGGCACCTTTGATCGCCTCAGTATTGATGACAAGGTCAAGGTGATTATATTGCAAAGCGAGGGGGCCAAAGCCTTTTGTGCGGGAGCGTCATTTGATGAGTTGTTAAAAGTTAAAACGGTGGAAGAAGGCAAAGTGTTTTTTTCAGGGTTTGCAACCCTGATCAATTCCATGCGAAAATGCTCCAAATTGATCATTGGTCGCGCTCAGGGAAAATCCGTTGGAGGTGGGGTTGGTATTCTGGCAGCTTGCGATTATGTTTTCGCCACAGAGGCAGCCGATATAAAATTGTCTGAGTTGAGTATTGGTCTTGGCCCTTTTGTCATCGCACCAGCCTTAGAGCGAAAAATGGGCCTTAGCGCCTTAAGTGAATTAAGCTTGAATGCCAAGAGTTGGAAAACAGCTTATTGGGCTGAAAAGAAGGGGCTTTTTAATACGGTATTTGAAAACCAAAGAGACTTGGACAAAGGAATTGATATCCTGGCACATCAACTCTCACAATACAACCCGGAAGCCTTATTCGAAATGAAAAAAATCTTTTGGGAAGGTACTGATCTTTGGGACGAACTATTATATCAAAGAGCAGAAATAAGCGGAAAACTAGCTCTTTCTGATTTTACAAAAAAAGCACTCGCTAATTTTAGCTCCTAGAGGTATGAAGTATTTAATTCTATTAACCCTTCTTCAGGTCGACATTGAAGAAAAAATGCAAAATGCCCCCGATAAAGGCTACGAAATTGGCGTTGTTATTGGCACCTATTTACCCTTTGTCGTCTTGGTCATTATTGCCTATTTTATATTTAATCGGTTTAAGAATCGACAAGATTTGGATTAGGGGAAGAATTTCGATATTCAAATAAAAAGGCAGTTGATTGATTCTTGTGTTTTTCTATAAATTAGCTTGGTTCAAAAGGACAAAAATTATATATAGAAAAATTCGTAATTTCCCCTGAACAACAAAAAAACAATAATGTCTCAATACCTCGCAGAATTCTTAGGAACTTTTTTTCTGATCCTTATTGGAGGTGGTGTGGTAGCCGGGGTAGTTTTAAAGGATTCCAAAGCCTTTGGATCCGGATGGAATACCATCGTGGTCAGTTGGGGACTGGCAGTTACTTTTGCCATTTACGGGGTTGGAAGTATCAGCGGGGCGCATATCAACCCTGCAGTGACCCTGGGCTTTGCTTTTGTGGGTGAATTTCCCTGGGCCAAAGTACCCGGATACATACTCTCTCAGGTTGCCGGGGCGTTTTGTGGCGCCTTTATTGTATGGATATTTTATATTCCGCTGTGGTCCAGAACTGATGATCCGGTTGCTAAATTAGGGTCGTTTGCGACAATTCCCGCTATTCGGTCGTATATCCACAATCTGATCAGTGAGATCATCGGCACGGCCGTTCTTATTTTTAGCTTATTATTTATGGGTACCACTAGTTTCACAGAAGGTTTGAATCCGTTGGTGGTTGGTGCTTTGATCATGGTAATTGGTTTTGCTCTTGGCGGCACAACAGGTTTTGCCATTAACCCTGCCAGGGATCTTGGGCCTCGTCTGGCCCATTTTTTACTTCCCATAAGCGGAAAAGGAGGGTCTGACTGGAAATATGCCTGGGTGCCAATTGCAGGCCCTATATTAGGGAGTTTTTTAGGAGCCTCTTGTTATCAGTTGCTTTACATGAACGATTTTCAAATTCGATATGGTATTGTTTTGGCGCTGGTAGCCGGTATTTTGATTTCAGTTGCGGTCTCAAATATCAAATCTCAAAAAAATAATGATCATGGCTAAAAAATATATCATTGCCTTGGATCAGGGCACCACAAGTTCCCGAACCATACTATTTGATGATACCGGGAAAATATGTGGGATATCCCAAAAGGAAACGGAACAGATCTACCCAAAGCCAGGTTGGGTGGAGCAAAATGCCGTAGAAATTTACCAATCACAACTGGAGACCCTTCATAATGTGATGAGAGAAAATGAAGTTGATTTTGCTGATGTGCTGAGTATAGGAATCACTAACCAGAGGGAAACGACGGTGGTTTGGAACAAGCATACCGGAGAACCCATTTACAACGCAATCGTCTGGCAGGATGTAAGAACAAGTAAGTTCTGTAAAGAACTAAAAGCCGACGAACAACTGAGTGAATATGTACACTATAATACCGGGCTTGTCATAGATTCCTATTTTTCTGCGACGAAGATCAAATGGATCCTTGACAATGTGCCTAAAGCGAGAGGACTAAGCGAAAAAGGTTCTTTGCTTTTCGGAACGGTTGATACCTGGCTCCTTTGGAACCTTACAAAAGGTGAGGTGCATGCCACAGATTATTCTAATGCTTCCAGGACCATGCTGTATAATATCGTTGAGCTGGAATGGGATAAAAATATGCTGGGTAAAATGAATGTTCCCGAATCTATGCTTCCTCGGGTACAGCCTTCAAGTTTTCATTTTGGAAATTTCACTTTTGATAATCATGTTATTCCTATATCAGGTATTGCAGGTGATCAGCAGGCTGCTCTTTTTGGCCAGGCCTGTTTTAAAAAAGGCGAAACCAAAAATACCTACGGCACAGGTTGTTTTTTACTAATGAATACCGGTAAAAAACCAAAATTTTCCAGCAGTGGCTTACTTACTACTATTGCCTGGGGCCTAGACGGAAAGGTACAATATGCCCTGGAAGGCAGTGTCTTTATTGCCGGTGCAGCCATTCAATGGCTGAGAGATGGCTTGCAACTTATCGATCATGCCAAAGATTCTGAATATTTTGCCAAACAAGTAAAAGAAGATAGCAGTGTCTATGTAGTTCCTGCCTTCGCAGGTTTAGGCGCTCCTTATTGGGATATGGATGCCCGAGGGTCCATTTTCGGACTTACCCGTGATACAGGTAAGAACCATTTGATCAAGGCCACTTTAGAATCATTAGCTTACAGGAGCAAAGACCTGATCATTGCCATGGAAGAAGATTCAGGAGTTAAACTGGCTTCCCTTAAAGTAGACGGTGGTGCCTGCGCAAATAATTACCTGATGCTGTTTCAGGCTGATATTTTAGATACCCGGGTAGAGCGGGCAGAAATCATAGAATCAACTGCATTGGGTGCAGCCTATTTGGCAGGTATAGGTGTTGGATTATGGAAAAAAGAGGATATTCTTAAAAACAGGAAGGTCCAAAAAGAATTCCATCCCCAAATGGATGAAAATAAAAGGAACAAATTATACGCTACCTGGAAAAAAGCTGTTTCCCGTTCAATGAACTGGGAAGATTAAAAAATATCTGATTTGTATACATGAAGAAAGACATAAAAATCCCCAAGGTTGAACAGCTGTATCTGGCAATTAGTCAGGAATACAATGACGCTTTTAAATCAAATGACCATTACGCTTACCTGATCAATAAAAAAGATACAGATCTTGAAATGGTACTTATTGTGTCAAAAGGCATCGACAAGGATAAGGAGACCTCTGTGATGAGACACAAAATTGAACATCTTCCGGCCAGGTCTTTCGCTAAAGTAGAATTGATGCCGGAGGATATCCTATCGCTGAATAATCATTTTAAAGTGACTTTCTTTGAGAACAATCGGATGTTTGAAAAAGAGTTTATCCTGAAAAAAAACAGTTTTAAAGAAGGGGCATTGCGACAGATAGAAATATTGAATAAAAGAGGAATCCTGCTTAAATAATCAACCATGGCTAATCAAAAAGATCATATCAGTAAACGCATTCAAAAATTTATTTCAGAACAAAAGATCTTCTTTGTTGCTACGGCAACAGATAAGAGCCGTATCAACCTTTCCCCTAAGGGCATGGATAGTTTTAGGGTAATGGACGAGAAGAGAGCCTTATGGCTGAACCTTACCGGAAGTGGCAATGAGACCGCGGCCCACCTGGGCGTAGACGGACGGATCACGATCATGTTCTGTGCCTTTGAGGGAGCTCCCATGATCTTAAGGCTTTATGGGAAAGGGAAAGTGATCCATCCAAATGATAAGCAATGGCCCTCGGTTGTTGCCCTGTTTCCAAAACAAGCGGGGACAAGGCAGATCATTGACATCGATATTGACATGGTACAGACTTCTTGCGGGATGTCTATTCCTTACTTCGATTTTAAAGAAGAGCGCCTCCAACTTGATGAATGGGCGCAAAGCAAGGGCGAAGATGGCATCAGGGAATACTGGAAAGAGAAGAATGAAGTGAGTATAGACGGTATCCCAACCCAGATCCAGAAGGGCTACTAAGATGTCTTTGTTTTCAAACCTTGACAGGACGGAGCTGAGCGCTGCTCTAGGAACAGAAACCTTCGATCTGCTGATCATTGGAGGCGGTATCACAGGAGCTGGCATAGCACTTGACGCCACGAGCAGAGGGCTTAAAGTGGCTTTGGTAGAACAAAATGATTTTGCTTCCGGCACCAGTTCGAAATCAACCAAACTCATACATGGAGGCCTGAGATACTTAAAACAATTTGATTTCTGGCTCGTGAAGGAGGTTGGTTCTGAAAGGGCCATTCTTCACCGTCTGGCACCGCATCTGGTCGTTCCTGACAAAATGATCCTGCCGATTATCGAAAATGGCACCTATGGCTCATGGCTCACTTCTATAGGGCTTAAAATCTATGATATTCTTGCCAACGTAGAGGGAGATGACAAAAGGTTGATGCTCGATAAGGAAACGGCTTTGGCCAAAGAACCATTATTGCCGGAAGAGATTCTTGAAGGCGCCGGGTTTTATGCCGAATATAGAACCGATGATGCGAGGCTGACCATCGAAGTCATTAAAACAGCTGTTAAACACAAAGCTTTGGCTCTTAATTACGCAGAAGTCAAATCTTTAAAAAATCATAATGGCACAATAAGTGGTGCGCTGATTTATGACCACATATTGAAAAAAGAAGTATCCGTAAAAGCCCGATATGTGGTCAATGCCACAGGCCCTTGGGTAGACGATGTGAGAGCGCATATGGATCCTGTCTTTAAAAGGTCTAAACGATTACAGCTCACCAAAGGGGTGCATTTGGTATTTCCTTTTGAGAAACTTCCGGTAAAGCAGTCAGTTTATTTCGATGTACCCGATGGCAGGATGATCTTTGCCATTCCCAGAGGAAAGATCACCTATGTAGGCACTACAGATACCAAATTCGAACAGGAACCCGAAACCCTGAGCGTAGAACTTGTCGATGCCTTGTACCTGATCAATGCGGTGAATCATATGTTCCCGGAGATCACTTTACAGCAGGAAGATATTATTTCCAGCTGGGCGGGGCTGAGGCCTCTTATTTACGAAGAGGGAAAATCTGCCGGGGAGCTGTCAAGGAAAGATGAGATCTTTGAATCTGATTCGGGATTGATTTCAATAGCCGGAGGCAAACTTACGGGATATAGAAAAATGGCCGAGCGCATTGTAAATCTCATCGATAAAAGGGCCTCAAGAGATCATGGCTTGAAGTTAAAAGACATTCAGACAGAAAAGCTCCCACTCGGTGAAAAACCTTTTAAAAGCTATCAGGAGGTAAAAAGCTATGTCAATGATATATTGCCCGAATGGCAGGCTTTCGGATTTGGTAAGACTGAGATCAAATCCCTGGTGCATCGCTATGGGCGGCAAACTGATCTTATATTTGAAAGATTTCAGCAACTAGCAGAAAGAGATCCTGCATTGAGACTGGCCAAAGCTGAATTATGGTATGGCATTTATCATGAAATGGTTGTTAAACCACTTGATTTTTTTGAGCGACGAACTGGCAGGTTGTATTTTGATCCTTTTAAACTCGAACAGCTGAAAGACCCCATCCTCAAAGAATTTACCCACTATTTTAATTGGGATAAACCAACTTTTACATCCGAAAAGGAAGTACTTGAAAAAGCTTTTAAACAAATCACGGAATTTGAATGATCTTTATTTGTCCTTCAACACTAGTCCATAGAA
>JBFFLO010000088.1:0-8840 GCA_041554895.1 Lutimonas sp.
GTTTCCAGTCCTTATCAAAGAAAGGATTAACTGCGTTGATCCTGATAAGGGGAACGATGCCAAACCTAAATCCTTTACAATTGTTTCACAATTGAGTCTTTTTTGTTTCCAGTCCTTATCAAAGAAAGGATTAACTGCGTTGATCCTGATAAGGGGAACGATGCCAAACCTAAATCCTTTACAATTGTTTCACAATTGAGTCTTTTTTGTTTCCAGTCCTTATGAAAGTGAACTTTCAACGGACTGGAAACAAAAAATCCTTTTAAACTTCAGTTTAAAAGGATTTTGCTCTGTCGGGGTGGCAGGATTCGAACCTGCGGCCTCCACGTCCCAAACGTGGCGCGATAACCGGGCTACGCTACACCCCGAATGATCATCGATTTTTCAGTTGGCAAAGATAATACTTAATCCCACATATTAAAGTAAAAAAGTTTATAATTACGAAAAAGCCAAATCATAAACCCTGCTGATTGCCTGATCCAACTCTCCCAAACCGATATGCCGGCTTTTTCTCAGGTATTCTTTCCCTTCAAGAAACAACAAGATTGTTGGTTCAACAAAAACCTGATGCGATGCTGATAGTTCTGCCGCCCTATTCATATCAATGCTGCAATAGCTAAGTTTTGGGTATTTCTGCTTCAATAATTCCTGTACTTTCGGCTCCAATGCCTCTCCAACTGAGCAGCTTGTTGTAGCAAAATAAAAAAGCACTCCTTTATGGGTCCTAATATGCTCGTTAAAATCAACTTCCGTCTGTATTAATTTCATTGGACTATATCTTGAATTTGTAAGTTTCGGTGTGCATTTTCGTCTGTAAACGAATGCAAATTTAATAATTAAAAACGGTTACCATAGTTACGAAAAAAAAGATATAGAATCGTGTTTTATACGATTGTATTTATATATTTTTGTTAACCCAAATTTAAAAACTTATGACAATGGATGGCAATATTGAAAGAATAAAATGTTTGATTATAGGATCCGGGCCTGCTGGCTACGCAGCTGCCATTTATGCCGCCAGAGCTGATTTAAAACCAGTGGTTTATACCGGGATGCAAATGGGCGGGCAATTAACCACTACCACAGAAGTCGATAACTATCCGGGATATCCCAATGGAACTGACGGTACAGCGATGATGGAAGACTTTAAAAACCAGGCTGAAAGATTTGGAACGGATGTTCGGTTCGGCATGGCTACCAAAGTGGAGTTTAGTAAAGAAGTTGGAGGAATTCATAAAGTGACCATTGATGAGTCTAAGGTGGTCGAAGCCAATACTGTGATCATTTCTACCGGTGCGACCGCAAAATACCTGGGTATTGAAAGTGAGCAAAGATTGATTGGCGGAGGGGTTTCCGCTTGTGCAACATGTGATGGGTTCTTCTATAAGGGTCAGGATGTTGTAGTGATTGGTGCCGGGGATACGGCAGCAGAAGAAGCCACCTACCTGGCCAACATATGTCGAAAAGTTACCATTCTGGTCAGAAAAGATTATATGAGAGCTTCCAAAGCCATGCAGCATCGTGTGAACAAAACCAAGAACATAGAAGTCATGTTCAACACGGAATTAGATGAAGTACTTGGTGATCAGGTAGTTGAAGGAGTCGTTGCGATCAACAATATTAGCCAGGAAAAAACCAAGTTGGATGTTACAGGTGTATTTGTGGCCATAGGCCATAAACCCAATACGGATATTTTTAAGGGAATCCTGGATATGGATGAAGTCGGTTATTTAATTACAAAAGGAAAAACCACCAAAACAAATCTACCCGGGGTATTTGCAGCAGGAGATGTACAGGACAAAGAATACCGGCAGGCCATTACGGCGGCAGGAACAGGCTGTATGGCTGCGCTTGATTCAGAAAGGTATCTCGGATCGCTTGAATAAGACCTACCCTATCTCAAAAAAAATAATTAGCCTAAGGTGATCTTAGGCTTTTTTTATGGATATAACGTTTTCGTAAAAATTTTGAGTAAAATGGAGATAAAGATTTATATGATGTAACTTTGCATACCACTAACTAAGGATTCAATCTATGGCTGATTCTAGGACCGCTTCGATGCGGTATTTAAAAAAATTTCAACACGTCGTTGATATACAGCAGAAAATCATTTACTTTTTATTAAGCATCATTTTTGCTTTTGCCCTGACCTACTGGATCAACTCTCCTGACCTCAACCAAGCCCAGGTATATGTGTTATTCTTGCTCTTTTTTTCAATAGGTTTATGGGTTACAGAGGCCGTTCCTCCTTTTGCCGTTGGATTATTGATCTTTGGTTTTCTTGTTTTTGCACTTGGAGGCTATTATGCAGAAATTGACCCTGAAAATGCTTCAAAATATGTAGGCAAATATGTCCAAACATGGTCAAATAGTGTGATCTGGTTGATGCTAGGCGGATTTGTGATCGCTGAGGCCATGCAAAAAGTAGGGTTGGATAAGACCCTGTTTAAAATGACCATTTCAAAATTTGGTACAAAACCAAGAAATGTATTGTTGGGGATCATGTTGGTTACGGCCCTGTTCTCTATGATCATGTCGAATACCGCAACTACAGCCATGATGATTGCGGCTGTGATCCCGTTTATCAATACGCTTGATAAGAATGCTCCTTTTTCGAAAGCACTGCTGATAGGAATTCCTGCGGCAGCTTCTCTTGGTGGAATGGGCACCATTATCGGATCACCACCAAACGCTATTGCCGTTGATGCCATGAGCAATCAAGGGGTTCAATTCGGTTTTTTGGAATGGATGATAATTGGTTTCCCTGTAGCCGTGATACTGGTATTGTTATTTTGGTTCTTTCTGATCAACAAATTTGTACCCAGGGTTTCAACGATTGATTTAGGGTTTTTAAAGGATATAGAAGATGATAGTCCAAGCAATTCCAGGATATTCAATATCAAAAGAAAAATAGTATCTGGTGTGCTGCTGCTGACCTTAACTTTTTGGTTAACAGGAAATTTACATGGCATACCTGCTTCAGCCGTATCTTTGCTGCCTATTATGCTGCTGACCTTATTAGGGATCGTATCCGGAAATGATATTAGGAAATTACCTTGGGACACCTTGATGCTTGTAGCAGGGGGTTTGTCTTTAGGATTGGCCATTCAGGAAACAGGGTTGGCTGAGTACTATGTCAAAATGATCAGTAACTACGACCTGAATATCTATGCATTGATGATTGTGTTTTCCTTGCTGACAGTGATCCTTTCAAACTTTATGAGTAACACGGCAACGACTACCATATTGATCCCGATAGCGATTATTCTTGTATCGTCAAATAAGGTGATATTGCCTTTGGTGATCGGATTAAGTGCTTCGGCAGCTTTGTTTTTACCTATTTCAACCCCACCGAATGCGATTGCTTTCAGTACAGGGAAATTGGAACAAAAAGATTTTCGCGCAGGCGGATTGGTGGCAGGTATTGTTGGGCCAATAGTCATTATTATAATGGTTACGCTTATGAATGCCATTTACAGCAATTGATGGCACCTAAATCAAGGTCGGGCTATGATCTAATGACCTTTTTAGGCCCAATCCAATCTATAAACAGGAGTATTGCCAATCCGAACAGGATATAAAATATGGCGTACCAGGTACTGTTGTCACTAAAATCCGGGAAATACCTGACGTAATTTTCTACGATTTTATTGCCAAGACTATCCATAAGGAACACATCTCCATCCATTTTGTAGATTTCCTTTTTCCAAGGCCAAACATTACCAAGTGATCCTCCGATGAAACCAATGATCAGTGCTGTAATCACCTGATGCCATCTTCTTAATAAATACCCTAAAATATGTGAAGTAATGACCAGCCCGAAGATAGACCCTAATCCAAAACTCCCAATAATCTTTAGGTAACGCATCCTTACAGTATCCTGGATAAAATCAAAATTAAAGGTAAAAACATCCTGGATGGTTTTATACAGTTCATTCACCGAATCGACCAAGAGCAATACATAATTACCCATTAAAATAAGTATAAACGATCCTGAAAGCCCCGGTAAAGTCATTCCGGACACACCGACTATCCCGCAAAAAAACACGAACCACAAATTGTCATTCTCCTTGGCAGGGCTCATAAAACTAATGGCTACCCCTATGCCAACACCCAGCCCCATAGTAATGAGGTTTATACGAGAAAAGTCATTAAAATCTTTCGCTACATAATAAATTGAACCCAAAATCATTCCAAAAAAAGTCGCCCACACATACAGTTCGGAATTTTGGATCAAATAATCCAGCACTCGAGAAACTGAAAAATAACTGAATGTGCTTCCTGCAAAAACCAAAAGGATGAACGTTCCGTTTACATATTGATAAAAACTTTTAAACCTCCCATCGATAAGGAGCTTCAATGCTTTTCTATTGATCTTCTGAAGCGAATAGATGAGCTCTTCGTAAAAACCCGTGACAAATGCTACCAAACCGCCTGAAACCCCCGGAACCTTGTTGGCTGCACCCATGGCAACACCTTTGATAAAGAGCAGTATTTTATCCCATAAAGTCCTTGTGTTTTCCGCCATTTTATTTGTTTTTTTTCAAAGCGATTCTTTCCAGTAAAATAATAAATAAAAACCCTGCTGCCGCCAGTAAAAACGCATATCCCAATTGGGGATCGCCATCATATGAAGCGGGCAAAACACTCTGTTCTTTTAAAATTTTGAGCTTCCCGTTAATCATTTCTGATTCGAGGACCTCCTTCCATGGCCAGATCTTATTCAAAGAACCGATAATAAATCCTGTCAAAACAGCCAATGTTAAATTTTCATAATGATCAAACAACCATTTCAAAAGTCGTGAAAAGGACAACAGGCCCACTACGGCACCTAACATTAAGGTTCCCAATAAACCTATATTCTTATCATGAATTGCGTCCAGCACAGGTTTGTACATTCCAAGCAATAACAGAATAAAACTACCTGATATCCCGGGAAGGATCATCGCACAGATAGCCAAAGCTCCTGAAAAAAACACATAAGGATAAGAAGCATTTGTCGTTTGGGGCGTAAGGGTAGTAATAAAATAAGCCGTTAAGGCTCCTGCAATCATTAGCATAATGGCCCCGGGATTCCATCTTGTGATTTGCCTGGCCACATAAATAATACTGGCCAAGACCAAACCGAAAAAAAATGACCAAATCAAAATGGGTTGGGTCTCCAGAAGATGCCTGATCAGCTTTGCCAAAGTTATGATGCTTAATCCTATACCTATAAGCAGAGAGATCAAAAAATTGCCGTTAAGTTCCCTCCACATTGAAGCAAACCCTTCTTTTTTCCATAACCTCAAAGTTGCGAGGTTCACATTGCTAATGGAATCGATCAATTCCTCGTATATCCCTGATATAAAAGCTATTGTACCTCCTGACACACCCGGAACAACGTCTGCTGCACCCATGGCAACTCCTTTAAGGGCAATAATAAAATGATCTCGAACTGTTCTTGCTCCCAAAATATAAAGCTAAAAAATTAAGAGCCAAATATAACGAAAATTGACAAGTGTAAGCTGATATAAGGCAGGTAAAGAAATCGGAAAGATGGCCTAAGAATCTTGTAAACCTTTAAATTTATGAATCAGTAATTGAACATCGTCATGATCAATAACCAGCGGGAACAATTCCTGAGCAACATCGAGATAATCAAAGTCCGATTTTAACGCCTTTTCAAAGAAAAACAATCCTTCACTTTCATTCTGGATCAGAAAATGCAAACCTGCTAACCGGTAAGTAATCTCGGCCCCGTCTTTATAAGTTTCCCTGGCATCCAACAAGACCACTATAGCCTCATGAAACTCACCCAGAAAATGAAGTACATCTGCCAATGCAAGATACACCTCTAACCTGTCATCTTCTAAACCAATGCATTTATAGTATGCCCGGGCAGCCTCCTCAAATAAATTGAGTTTAAGGTTGATCTCAGCAAATTTATGCCAATACAAGTTGTTTTCTTCATCTATACTAAGCGCCTTATTGATATAAAATAACGCTTTATGGTAATTCTTGCGGCTGATGTATATATCAGTTAGTGCGAGCCATCCTTTATCCAATAAGGGATCTTCACTAACTGTTTTATTATAAAAATCTATAGCGTCTTTAACGGACTTCAATTTTTCATAGCACTTTCCTATTCGCAGATAAGCAAACGAAGTGGGCGTATCGAGTTCCATGGTTTTATGATAGAATGCAATCGCCTCTTTATAGTGTCCTAATTCTTCCAGAGTTTTTGCCTTCTCCAAATGGGCCCCGATAAATTCCTCATCGATCAAAATAGAATATTCAAACGCCTCCAAAGCTTTTTGATAATCATAAATAATATAATGTTGCCTTCCTAGTTGATGCCACGCAATCTCGCTATAAGGGTCCTTCTCAATATATTTTTTGAGGTATTCTATGGCTTCATCATGCTTTTTCATCATATCGAAACAATAGATCACATTATAAAGAGAAGAATAGTTTTCGTATTCGACGTCAAGGCTTTTGGCAAAATTAAACCGTGCAGTATCAAAATCTTCCAGAAACAGATATTCCATTCCGATCATGGACAGTATCTCTGCTTCCTCGTCAGCATACAAAAGTGCCATTTTCAGATTATCCACAGCCAGTTGATGTTTTCCTTTTTTAGAAAAAATGGCTGCTTTTTGGATATATATGTCTTCATTCGAAGGTTCTATCTCTTTTAACTGGTCCAGGATTTTTTCTGCCATCTCCAGTTTTTCATCCAAAATCAATAATTCAACATGTATCAATTTTAAAGCTACAGAAGATGGATGCTGAGAAAGGCCAAGATGAAGTGCTTTTTTAGCCAAAGAAAATTTTCCGCTATCTATATAATATAGAATGATCTCTTCAAATTCACTGGAATCAAAAAAATACACACTATTCGTTTTGAGCATCAATTCAAATTTTGATAAAGGCTGGTTATCGTTATTATTTGAAAAATGCTGCATATATGTGCTTTTTTGTTGATACTAAAATAGCATCAATTAGAGCCCGCGAACAATGATGCTTTAATTTTTCTTAACAATTTAATTAACACCTTAAATTTTATTTTTCGTCACAAAAAAAACTGTAACTTTGTTTCATATTTAATGCCTTTAATGCTATTATGGCCAAAAAGACCTTACTTAACGAAAAAGAAATATTTATTATTCTTAATCGTTTGGCTTGCCAACTCATCGAAAATCATCATGACTTTAGTAATACCATATTAATCGGGATTCAACCGAGGGGTATTCACCTTGCCAATCGTTTGGTGAAGATATTGAGCGAAGATTATCATGTGAAAGACATCAAGCTTGGCAAACTTGACATTACCTTCTACAGAGATGATTTTAGACGGCGCGAAGATCCATTGAGCGCAAGCACTACAGATATTAATTTCATTGTTGACAATAAAGACGTTGTTTTTATTGACGATGTCCTGTTTTCAGGAAGAAGCATAAGGGCCGCTTTGACAGCGATCCAGGCCTTTGGAAGGCCCAAAAATATAGAATTGCTGGTGCTTATTGACAGAAGGTTCAGCAGGCACTTGCCGATACAGCCTGATTATAAGGGACGGCAGGTAGATGTTATTAAAAATGAACAAGTAAAAGTTGAGTGGAAGGAAAACGAACCAAAAGACAAAGTTTGCATCGTGCGACCAGACCCGGTATAGCTCTGGGAGCCCATGCTTAAACAGATTTAACGGGATTATTAAATTCAATTGTAATAAAAAAAATGGCTAAATTAAGTGTATCTCATCTACTTGGGATAAAACATCTGAATCTTGATGACATAAATTTGATTTTCAATACGGCCGATCATTTTAAAGAGGTTATCAACCGCCCCATCAAAAAAGTTCCCTCATTAAGAGATATTACCATAGCCAATTTATTTTTTGAGAACAGCACTCGCACGAAATTGTCTTTTGAACTTGCCGAAAAGAGATTATCAGCCGACATTATTAATTTTTCTGCGGCACAATCATCGGTAAAAAAAGGAGAATCACTGATTGATACGGCAAACAATATCCTGTCGATGAAAGTTGACATCATCGTTATGAGACACCCCAATGAAGGCGCTGGTGATTTTTTAGCTAAACATGTAAATGCCAAAATCGTGAATGCCGGTGATGGTGCACATGAGCACCCTACACAGGCCTTGCTGGATTCTTATTCAATCAGGGAAAAGCTAGGGACCGTAAAGGGAAAAAAAATAGTGATCATTGGAGATATTTTGCATTCCAGGGTAGCGCTGTCAAATATATACGCCTTGCTTTTACAAGGAGCCCAAGTGATGCTTTGCGGACCAACAACACTTATTCCAAAGCACATCACCAAACTTGGCGTGACCTATGAAAAAAATCTAAGGAAGGCCCTGGAATGGTGTGACGTAGCCAATGTGCTGAGGGTGCAGCACGAACGAATGGATGTTAAATACTTTCCGTCCATCAGAGAATACACCCAATTGTTCGGCATCAATAAAGAGTTGTTGGACAGTATCGATAAAGATATTGTCATTATGCATCCCGGGCCGATCAACAGGGGAGTTGAATTGACCAGTGACGCTGCAGATTCCAAACAATCGATTATCCTAAACCAGGTAGAAAACGGTGTGGCCGTCAGGATGGCGGTTATTTATCTGCTGGCACAACAAATCAAGCGGGATTAATAAATTTAAAAAAGATGAAAATCACTAAAACAGATGCCTACTACTGTGTATCGCCTTCAGAAAAAGAGATACTTGCAACGGAAGATGGTTTTCAGGATTTTTATAATGCTTTTTTGGAAAATAACACTAACTTTAAGAACATAAATCTGATCTTGGATTTTTCTAAGATAATTAACATTGATTTAAATAAA
>JBFFLO010000089.1:0-8836 GCA_041554895.1 Lutimonas sp.
CCATCTGAGGAATTATTATCTACCACTATAACCTCAACTTGCTCAATCATATCAGAGCTCAAAACACTATCCAGGCAGTTTTTTAGGAAATACCTTGCGTTATAATTAACAATGATAACTGAGATGTGGATCAACGGAAGTAGATTTTCGGTAAAAATATGACATTTTATTATTTAGTCAAGACATAGCTCTATATTTGTATGGCATAATTCAAACCAATGAAATCAGCTACCGTAAGAGAACTCAAAACAGAGCTGCAGGAAAGATCTCCTAAAGAGATCCTGGACCTGTGTTTAAGACTGTCCCGATTTAAAAAAGAAAACAAGGAGCTCCTTACTTACTTGCTTTTTGAAGCAGCTGACGAACAAGGATATATTGAAAGCGTCAAGGAGGAGATTGATGAAAAATTTGAACTTGTCAATCGGAAAAGCCCTTATTTTGTCAAAAAAAGCATTCGTTCTATTCTCAATCACACAAAAAAATATGTTAGGTATTCACAAAGTAAGGAAACAGAATTGGAACTACTGATCTATTTTTGTCACAAACTGGATGCCTTTCAACCCTCCATACACAGGAATCGGAAAGTCGAAACACTTTATTACCGCCTTATTGAAGAATGCAAAAAGAAAACCAGGTTACTTCATGAGGACCTGCAATATGATTATTTCAGAGAATTAGAAGCCTTGGGAAAATAGGTTTTAGGACAAAACCAGTAAGGTTGTTCCTTACTTCAGCTTATTGTTTATTTTAACCTTTGAGCCCTTGTTCGAATGGTACGCGATTGATTATACTTCGGCCCAGTGTCACTTCATCTGCATATTCAATTTCATCTCCTACAGAAATACCCCTGGCAATAGTAGTCAAATTCACTTCAAACTTTTGCAACTGCCTGTAAATATAAAAATTAGTGGTATCGCCTTCCATGGTCGAACTCAAGGCTAAAATAATTTCCTTGACCCCACCTTGTTCAACTTTTTGGACAAGGCTATTTATGGTAAGGTTATGTGGCCCGATCCCTTCGATGGGTGATATTTTTCCTCCCAAAACATGGTATAAGCCTTTAAATTGAGATGTATTTTCGATCGCCATTACATCTCTGATATCCTCAACTACACAGATCAATTCAGGATCCCTTCTACTGCTGGTGCAGATGTCACATAATTCAACATCAGAAATATTATGACAGTTTTGGCACAACTTGATCTCTTCTCTAAAATTTTTTAACGCCTCTGTAAGGTAGTTAGTTTGCTCTTTTGGCTGTTTTAATAAGTGCAGTACCAACCTAAGCGCAGTTCGTTTACCAATTCCCGGTAATTGCGCCATTTCATTAACTGCACCTTCCAATAATTTTGAAGAAAAATCCATGGTGCAAATGTAATGTTTTTAATTTTTTATGCGCCGCGCAAAAATTCAAAAAATCATCCGTCCAATTAAATATTTTTAGGCTGATCTCAGGCAAAAATCTGTTACTTTTACATGACAAATTTGAAGCATGTCACCCATTTTACTCATCGGCATTGTACTGATCTATTTTGCCTTGCTTATTGCCATCACATATGTAACTTCAAAAGATGACAGCAACCAGGTCTTTTTTAGGGCCAACAGGAACTCTCCCTGGTATGTTGTGGCTTTTGGTATGATCGGGGCTTCTCTTTCAGGTGTTACTTTTATTTCAGTTCCCGGCTGGGTAAGCAGCACACAATTCAGTTATTTGCAGATCGTCATCGGTTATTTTATTGGATATGTGGTCATCGCTCTTGTGTTGCTCCCTTTGTATTATAAAATGAACCTTACCTCTATCTATGAATACCTCCGGCAAAGGTTCGGCCCAAAAAGCCATAAAACAGGTGCTTTTTTCTTTTTGCTGTCTCGGATTTTAATCGCTTCTTTCCGGTTATTTCTTGTGGCTTCCGTATTGCAATATTTTATCCTGGATGCCTGGCTGATTCCTTTTGAATTCACAGTGATCGTATCAGTCTTGTTTATTTGGTTGTATACCTTCAGGGGAGGGATCAAAACAATTGTCTGGACCGATACCCTGCAAACATTTTTCATGTTGGCGGCAGTGCTTTTTGCCGTGGTGATTCTTCTGCAACAGCTCCCCTACGATCTGAAAGGGTTCATAAGTTCTGACGATTTTGCCACATATAATAAAACGTTTTTTTATCAGGATATCAATGACCGGAAACATTGGTTAAAAGGCATCTTGGGAGGGATGTTTATTGCCATCGCTATGACAGGGCTTGACCAGGACAACATGCAGAAAAACCTGACTTGTAAAAATCTTAAAGATGCTCAAAAAAATGTCATCTCGCTTGGTTTAATATTGATCCCGGTCAATTTGATCTTCCTCTTTCTCGGAGCTTTGCTTTTCACCTATGCCCAAAAGTATCATGTCGATATCCCGGTGATCGAAGGCAAGATGAAAACTGATTTATTATTTCCAAAAATAGCGCTTGATGAAGGGCTTGGAAGCGGATTCGGCATCGTATTCATCCTTGGTTTAATAGCTGCGGCTTATTCAAGTGCCGATAGCGCCTTGACTTCTTTAACCACCTCTTTTAGCATTGATTTCCTGCATATTGAAACAAAAGAAAAAGGAGAAAAAAAGAAATTGCGCAAAAGGGTTCACCTTCTATTTTCAGGAATATTGGTACTTATCATTATCGCTTACAAATACCTGCTTCAAGACAATATTATCAGTAGCCTGTTACTGGTATCATCTTTTACTTATGGCCCCCTGCTTGGGCTTTTTTCCTTTGGCCTCCTTACAAAGTATAAAATCAAGGAGCAATGGGTATGGCTGGTAGCTCTCTTATCAGTATTGATGAGTTATTTGATGAATTCCTATTCGATCATATTGTTTAATGGCTACAGCTTTGGTTATGAAATTTTGATCCTGAATGGATTATTCACCTATGTCGGATTATTTCTTATACGGCATAAAAATCGTTAAAGTAAAAATTAGTGTATTTTTGAAACATGGAAAAAGACCTTGGCCATTATAGAAAAAGTTACGAAAAAAACCCATTGATCAGGGAGGATATACCTGAAAATCCGATGGAGTTATTTCAAAAGTGGTTCCTTGAAGCCGATGAATCTGACGGCTTGGACGAAGCCAACGCAATGAGCGTTTCGACCATTGGGCTGGATGGATTCCCTAAAACCCGTATCGTGTTATTGAAAAAAATCACCTGGGAGGGTTTTATATTTTACACCAATTATAACAGTGAAAAGGGTAAAGCCATTCAGGCCAATCCAAATGTATGCCTGAATCTTTTCTGGCATGGAATGGAAAGGCAGGTCATCATTAAAGGAGTGGCTGAAAAAATTGCACCCAACCTCTCGGATGGATACTTTGAATCGAGGCCCGATGGCAGTAAACTAGGTGCCTGGGCCTCAGATCAAAGCCAGGAGATCGAGTCTAGAGAAGCCATGGATTCAAGACTGAAACAGTTAGAAGAAAAATATGCCAATAAAGAAATTCCAAGGCCAGAACATTGGGGAGGCTTTATCGTTAAGCCTGTATCGATAGAATTCTGGCAGGGAAGACCAAACCGAATGCATGACAGGATCCTCTATGCTTTGCAGAAAGATTACAATTGGAAAATATCAAGGCTTCAACCTTAAAACCCAACCTTTTTAAAGTGAGAAGTCCAAAAAATTTATCAATCAAAAATTTTCGTTTACTAATTTCGTTATATTTGATCATTATTGCGACCTGTAAAAAATGAAAACACTCTTCATTGTTCGTCATGCCAAATCGTCCTGGGAATACGAAGGCATAAAAGACATAGACCGTCCTTTGAAAAAAAGGGGCATCAATGATGCCTATTTGATCTCCAAAATATTACAAAAAAAGATTGAAACCCCTTCTGTATTTGTATCCAGTTGTGCCAATAGAGCCTTACATACGGCGATGATCTTTAGCTACTCTTTTAATTACCCTTTGGCAAATTTAAAGATCAGCAAGTCGCTCTACAGCTTTAGTGATGGTTATCTTATCAAAACGGTAAAGGCACTTGATAACGGGTTTGATTCAGCCATTATTTTCAGCCATGACCACGGAATCAACGATTTTGTCAATAAATTCGGAAACAGGATCATAGAACATGTTCCAACCTGTGGTGTTGTTGCCATTGAATTCAACACAAAGCACTGGAAGAATATCAAAGATGGAAAAACACTATTCACAGAATTTCCAAGTTATCATAAATAGAAAAGTGGAAGTTTTGGGAAGTTTGCATTTTCCCGCTCATCACCTCACTTCCGATCACCTCACCTCTGAGCGCCTCAGAGGTACACAAATTATTCCACCTCCTTGAACTGAAATGGTTTATTCATTGCACTGAGCACGGCTTCATCCCTTTTATAAATGTCTTTCATAAAAAGTAAATTGTTTTCCTGATCAACGGCCGCCGTCAGGTATACCAGGTAAATATTTATGGGTTTAGGCAAGTCGATTGTTGTTGTTTCTCCCGATTTCAATATTTCATTGATCTTATCCATATTCCAAACTTCTGGTTCATCCATTAGACTCATCAATAGCCCCCATTTATCTTCAGTCCTGATGCAACCATGGCTAAATGCCCTATCTTGTTCATTAAACAAGCCTTTCGAAGGTGTGTCGTGAAGATAAACGAAATATTTATTGGGAAATATGAATTTCACTTCTCCTAAAGCATTCCACGGACCTGCCTTCTGCCTTATGATAAAAGGAAAATTCCCTGCTGAATATATACTCCAGTCAATTTTATCAGGATCCAGGATGTTTCCTTTTTTATCTATTACCTCCATATGCTTTGCGGCCAGATATCGCGGATCCTTTTTCAATTCTGGCAAAGTTTCATGAGTTGCAATAGAATAAGGCAAGATCCAGGTGGGGTTCATAACAATATATTTCATAATGCCTTTAAAAACCGGTGTTTCTTGGTTATACTTCCCTACGATCACCCTTGAATCAAAAACCTCGGTCTCATTGGTAATCCTTTTAAGCTGAAACCCCGCAATGTTGACCAGTAAAAAATCATCATCCGGTTGTTGAAAGACCCAGCGTGTCCTCTCAAGGTTTAAAATAATCATATCAATCCTGTCTTCAATAGGCACTTTCATCTGTTCAATGGTTTCTTTGCCAATGACCCCATCACTGGTCAATTTATGCCTCTTCTGAAATTTTTTAACGGCCCTCTCCAATTCCTCATCAAATACCTGCTCATTGTCAAATGGCTTTCCGTCTAAATCCCCAACGGCCAGAAGATACTTTTTAATCCCGGCAATCCTTTGATCTGAGTCTCCTGGTTTTAAAACCTCTCCTTCACTAACTTCAGGCCAACCACCTTTCTCTGCTTCAGCCCTTAATTTCTTCAGATGAAATTTCATGAGCCTATACATCTTATTATTCGGTTTTAATTCTTCAAGTAGGGCTTTAATATTTTGATTGTGCAAAGTGGTCGTTAAAAGGCTATCCGGATTTGAAGGCCCTTCATTCCTCTCAACATCCCATGTTTTGCGAAGATCTGATTGTTCAAGTTTTCCTTCCAGCAGATGTGACGCATATAAGAGGAGTGCATCGGTCATGAGCAGATCCATATCGACCAGCTGAGAATTTGTCAATTTTCCTTTGTTCGAATTTGTCAATAAGTTTTTGATCCTTTCCAGATGATAATCTTTTGGGTCAAGACCTTCGTCAAAAGAGGATTGAATACTTTCCAAAAGGTCCTTTTTATTTTTATCACTGCTCCAGGCAAGTTCAAAATCCCTATTGGCATAGAATCTTGGCAACTCAGTTTGAGAGAATAACTCTACTCCATCAACAACAACTGCTGCCTGTGAATCTTCATGAAGTACTTTGTTTGCCATTACTTCCTCTAAAGAGGCTTCCTGGGCCTGAAGGGTGGTATATGATGCAAGAAACAGGAACAGGACTAAATAAAAATGATTTTTCATAACAAACAAGTTGATAGATTAACAAAAATATCCAATTATCACTTATACATCACCATCCTCCATAACTAAGTTGTGTTTTTAGTTCAATATCCTTTGTTTTAATCAAATTGCAGGCATTTTTAGGCCAAATAAAAAATTTCTATATTAGTCGGCAGCTAGAAAAATCAAATGGTCATGTCAAACAGGGATCTTAAAAAATACTGGAAAACGAATTTAAAATATTTAGGCATCTTATTGTCAATATGGTTTCTGGTATCTTATGTTATGGGAATTATTTTAGTTGACGAATTGAATGCGATCAGGTTTGGAGGCTTTAAACTTGGGTTCTGGTTTGCTCAACAAGGTTCCATATATTTCTTTGTAGTAATCATATTGGTTTACATAAAACTAATGAATAAGTTGGATAAAAAATACGGCGTAAACGAATAAAACATGACCCTACAAATCTGGACCTGGCTATTAATAGGCATTACATTTTCACTTTATATCGGAATCGCTATTTGGTCAAGAGCCTCTTCCACCAAAGAATTTTATGTGGCCGGTGGCGGGGTTTCCCCCCTTGCCAACGGACTGGCGACTGCCGCTGACTGGATGTCTGCTGCCTCCTTCATTTCAATGGCTGGCTTGATATCATTTAGCGGCTATGACGGATCTGTATACCTGATGGGCTGGACAGGCGGCTATGTATTACTTGCCTTGTTACTGGCACCCTATTTGCGTAAATTCGGGAAATTTACCGTTCCGGATTTTATTGGTGACCGGTATTATTCGAATGTTGCCAGGTCGGTTGCAGTATTTTGCGCCCTGATTGTTTCCTTTACTTATGTGGCAGGACAAATGAGAGGCGTTGGGCTCGTTTTTTCAAGATTCCTTGAAGTTGACATAACAACAGGGGTGATTATTGGAATGATCATTGTCCTGTTTTATGCGGTATTAGGTGGTATGAAAGGTATTACTTATACCCAGGTAGCCCAGTATTGTGTGCTTATTTTTGCCTTTATGGTCCCAGCCATTTTCATTTCCATACAAATGACCGGAATTCCGATTCCTCAGATAGGTTTTGGAAGCACCGGGGCAGATGGGATCTATTTATTGGACAAATTGGATGGATTGCACAGAGACTTAGGATTTCATGAATACACTTCGGGATCAAAAAGCAAGCTGGATGTGTTTTTTATAACAGCGGCTCTTATGGTTGGAACTGCAGGATTACCACATGTGATCGTTAGGTTTTTCACCGTGAAAAAAGTAAGCGACGCACGTAAATCTGCAGGTTGGGCCCTGCTTTTTATAGCTATACTATATACGACCGCTCCGGCTATCGCCGTTTTCGCAAGAACCAATCTTATCGAAACCGTATCGAATAAACCTTATAAGCAATTGCCTCCCTGGGTTGAAAACTGGGAAAATACGGGCTTGATGAAATTTGATGACAAAAACAAGGATGGCTTGGTTCAATACGTTGCTGACCCAATAATCAACGAACTTTCTGTAGATAAAGACATCATGGTACTGGCCAATCCTGAAATTGCCGATTTGCCCAACTGGGTAATTGCTTTGGTCGCTGCCGGAGGGCTAGCTGCCGCCTTATCTACAGCT
Source organism: Lutimonas sp. (assembly GCA_041554895.1). Classification (GTDB taxonomy): domain Bacteria; phylum Bacteroidota; class Bacteroidia; order Flavobacteriales; family Flavobacteriaceae; genus Lutimonas. The sequence continues at coordinate 7,546 of JBFFLO010000089.1, forward strand.
GCGGGCCTCTTACTTGTTATTTCAGCTTCTGTATCGCATGACCTTATTAAAAAAATGATCAATCCTAAAATATCTGAAAAGGGTGAATTGGTCGCTGCCAGAATCTCGGCAATTGTCGCCGTATCCATAGCCGGATATTTTGGCATCAACCCTCCCGATTTTGTCGCTGCCACCGTAGCGTTGGCATTTGGGCTTGCAGCAGCTTCATTTTTCCCAGCCATTATCCTGGGTATTTTTGTGAAACGAATGAACAAAGAAGGTGCAGTTGCCGGAATGGTCATTGGCATGCTTTGCATGCTTTACTATATGGTTAAATTCAAATTTGGCTGGTTTGGGGGAGGAACCCAGGAGGATTGGTGGTTTGGCATTTCACCTGAAGGATTTGGAACGGTCGCTATGATGATCAATTTTTTTGTATCCCTGGCTATTGCTTTTATGTATCCTGAACCACCCAGAGAGATCCAGGAATTGGTTGAAAATATCCGAATTCCTTCCGGTTCCGGAAAAGCGCATGATCATTAAGACGGTTTTTTGGTCGTTCGTCGAATTTTTTTCTAATTATTTATCATTAATTTTATATTCGTCATGTTTGTTGAATGACCTAGTTTTGATAACACCCACCTATCCTGCTCGGGAGTTGGGTAAATTAATTTGATATTTTATGAAATCCTTACAAATCAACACCTTTAAAGAATATAAAGAGAAGTATGAACAAAGTGTTTCCGATCCGGAAGGATTCTGGGCTGAAGTTGCAGAACATTTTCACTGGAAGGAAAAATGGGATAAGGTATTGGATTGGGACTTTAGCAAACCGGAGATCAAATGGTTTCAGGGTGCAAAATTGAATATTACAGAGAACTGTCTTGATCGCCATTTAGAAACCATAGGCAATAAAACGGCCATTATATGGGAACCCAATGATCCGGACGAGGAATCAAGATATATATCTTACAGGCAACTTTATGTAAAGGTATCCCGTTTTGCAAATGTTCTGAAAAATAACGGAATCAAAAAAGGGGATCGGGTCTGTTTGTATATGCCCATGATTCCTGAATTGGCCATTGCGATGTTGGCATGTGCCAGAGTTGGAGCAGTTCATTCCATTGTTTTTGCCGGTTTTTCATCCTCTGCCCTGTCGAGCAGGATCAATGATTCTAAATGTACCATGTTGATCACCGCAAACGAAGTATACCGGGGAACGAAACCCATCAACTTGAAAAAGGTTTGTGATCAGGCCCTGGAAAACTCGCCTTCAGTGGAAACGGTTATTGTCTACCGAAGAACTGTTGAG
>JBFFLO010000090.1:0-8773 GCA_041554895.1 Lutimonas sp.
CTCCCATATCCCATCCGGTTTGCCCTTCCTGGTATTTACTGCTCCAAAAGGCCTCGTCAAACTTCGGGTTCTTCATCATTATATGTATCGATATCTCTTCTGTCTTTTTTAGTAGGCCTGCCCATACCTTTCTTTCTGTAATAATCTTTTGAAAACTTTAGCAGGTCCTGATTTTGAAAAGCTTCTTCAGGGGTAATGTCCTTTCTGTATAAATCGACAAGTTTGGCACCTACGCGATTTTTAGGAATGTCAAGCACCAGGATCTCGTAATTGACCTGGTCCTTGCGGATGGTTAATTTTTCACCGGTAAAAACGTCTTTAGAAGGCTTTACATTGGCGCCATTTAGTTTGATATGCCCCTTTTTACAAGCTTCTGTAGCAATACTTCTTGTTTTATAATATCGGGTACACCATAAATACTTATCTATTCGCATGTCACTTCATTATGTTTTATTGCTTTCTCTCCAAAAACCCCGGGTCCACATACATTTCCTGATCGAATTTCTCTTCAGGCAAAGTAAGTTCAATTAATTTGGCTTGCAACTGTGCTTTTGAAAGCTCCTGTTTTGAAACAACACCGCTTATATCATCCAAAGCGGCTTTTAACAGTGCTTCATTTCGATCTCCCAATGGCAATAAATTGTTCCAGTAATTATATTCATTTACCTCAATATCAGGTGTGAATCCTTGAAGATAATCACTTTCACGGTTCTTGTTATAGATTTGAAAAACGATAGGTTGCATGGCATATTTATGCGAAGGATTCGCCCTCGATTCACTCGTGTAATCATTTTTAGGGGAATCATAGAGCGTAATTGAACCTACGTTCTTGCCAAAGGTCCTGCTTCCTATGAGTTTAACCGAAGACATATAAGGCCTCAGCCCATTGATCACCATTTCACTGGCAGAGGCAGTGCCTCCCGAGGTTAATACATACAATCTATTGACTGAATTCAAACGGTTAAGAGGCTCATCACCCTGGTACTTTCCTTCTGAATTATAAATGTAATTACGATTTTCAAACTTATATGTCCCATCTTCCTTGCTGTGCTTCTCATTAAATTTTAGCTCCGCAAAAACCCCTGTACCGGCAGTTCTGTATATCATACTGGCCAGCAATGCAGAACTCAGCACCGATCCGCCACCATTATATCGCAGATCCAACACAAATTCTTGAACACCTTCTGCATTAAAAACGGCAAACGCATCGTTCAGTTCGTCATTATAGGACCCGCTAAATTGATTATACACCAGGTATCCCACTTTTTTACCCCCTATATCCTCGAATATTTTCGTTAAATAAACCGGATTCGCTGCCACCAATGCGCGTGTCATGGTTTTGTCTTCCAAGGGTATGAATTCGCCCCCCTGCTCATCAACGAATGACAGGGTAACGGTTTCATTCGTGAGTTGGGCATAAGTATTGCTATAATTGCTTGTCGTCAAAACTGTGCCATTAATGGCGCTTATAAGGTCCCCTCTTTTCATTTGAGCTTCCCCTGCAGGGGAGTCAGGCTCAACCATGGCAACCAAAATGACGACTTTATCGGTACCATCATTTAAATTGATCATTTTTGAGGTAAAACCAAACCTTGTTTTGATCCCCTGAAAAGCCTGGTTCTGTACCACGTAATCCTCAATAAACCATGAAAACCGATCAACGGCATTTTGTGGCCCCACAATCGAATGATGCTGATAACACAAACTGTACATCAAATCTTCGTAATTGTAATAGCCGTTTAAGAACATATGGTAATCATCTGTGACATCGTCCTTTGTATCGGCCAGATCAACCGATTCACTTTGCCAGTTGTACCAGGAATTTAATCCTTTCCATATAAAATCATTGACAGGATCATTCAGCTCAACTTCACCCGAAGAAGTTCCTTCCTCAAAAGAATCAAAGGAATCATTACAGCTTGTGAACAAAAAGGAAAGTCCTAAAAAAAGGTAAAAGTATTTTTTCTTTTTCATGCTTTTAATTGATGATATCAGACAGCCTTTTGCGGAAACACAAATGCAATCTCTTTCATTTAACAACTCATGGTATCAAAATACTTGCCAAAGTACATTTTATTTTTTTGATCGCATTTTTTTCATGGCCTCACCCATTTGTGGTTTGTTATCTATAAAAGTAGTTGCGAACTTTTTCTCCAATCTGTAATCTGTAATTTTCTCATACTCAAAAGCTTTGAAATCTGCTGGCTTCGCTGCAACACCAATAATATCATCGATAGCAGCCCTTAACAAAGGTTCATTGGGACTACCGATTACACCCATGTTTCCAATATCTTCAGAAAGAGGGATGTCAGGTTGCAGCCCTCCTTTAGGGCTATCTCCCAATTTATTGCTGAATTTATAAATAATAGGCTGAATTGCATAGGTATGGTCAGGGTTAGCGCCTTCACTGGTAAAAACTCCGTCAGAATCATAAATCGTGGTTGATCCAGTGTATTTACCATAGGTTTCCTCCCCAATTAAAGTTACATCTATATAAGGTTGCAGCCCGCTTATTAAAGATTCGCTGGCAGAAGCTGTACCACTTGTGCCGATGACATGTATGCTGTTCAAATTCAAACTATTGATCGCCTCATCAGAGAAAAAGCCTGATGTTTTATCATCAAATACTTCGACCAGGCATTCAGGGCATTCAGATTCCCAATAGTTTTGGTACCTGTTGTTCCAGATCTCTTTTTTAATGACTTCGCCTTTAAATTGTCCGGTGATCATACTTGCCAGGGAAGTTGACACAGTAGCCCATCCTCCCGGATTATACCTCAAGTCAAGCACTAAATCGGTGATGCCTTCATTTTTTAATTCTAAAAAGGCGGCATTCAATTCGCTTTCCTGAGAAGAAAATTGGGTATAATGGAGGTAACCGATTTTTCTTCCGCCTTCTTCAATAAATGCAATTTTATTTATAGATGGCTCGGTATAGTCAGTTTTGGTCAGTTCGACTGTTTCTCCGGTAGGGCTAATGGTATTTCCAATGATTTCTGAAATAGCCAGCGTATAGGTTGTATTATCCCCGAATAACAAAGACCTGTAGTTTCCAACGGTCAATTGTTTTCCGTCAACTTCGGTAAAAACATCGCCTCTCTTGATATTTTTGCCGTCAGCATCTGAACCCGGCAGGATCAAACGAACATAACCAAGTATGTTATCAGCAGAACCATATCTCGCCAATCCAAAGTCAACTCCATTCGAAAGAGAGATCCCCTGGTTTTGATTTTGAAATTCATTATAATCTTCAATAAAATAACTAAAGATGTCTACATTTTTAGAATCGTACAATAAGCTGTTGAAAAAAAATTCAGGAGCATCTGAAGCTTGTAAATAGATATTGTATTCTTCCTCACTGGCAAAGCGATCGTCTGCCAGGTCAGGCACATCTCCCTGCCATAAATAAATTTGATTCATGCCGTTCCATATAAAATTGTTGATTACAGCATTTGCATTTAGCTCGATAACCTCATTTTCATCATCTATAATAACAACTTCTTCAGCAACATCGCTTGAATCACTGCAAGAAACCAGCAACATTGAAAGGGTCATTAACAGAAAGGGGAAGTATTTTTTCATTTTTATTTTTTTTATGATAACGTAAAAATAAGGTTTTTTTACAATTTTTTTAAATCCTTGTAACAAATTAGAGACTAAGTCGTGTTATAGGTGTAGCAGATTTGATAAATTGCTTTTTTATTTAGAATTAATGAACCAGAAAGAATTTCTAGAAACGGTTTTACCATTTAAAGACAAGGTTTTTCGATTAGCGAAAAGGTTGTTGGTTTCATCAGATGAAGCAGAAGATGCTACACAGGAACTTTACTTTAAGCTTTGGAAAAACAAAAGTAAAATAGAAGGCTATGACAATGTAGAGGCTTATGCCATGATGATGACGAAAAATTATTGCCTGGATCAGTTAAAATCGAAAAGGGCATCAAACATGACACTGGTCCATAGTAATTACAAGGATGAATCAAGTAGTACTTTAGAAACCAATGTTGAATTTAAAGATAGTGCAAGCATCATTAAAAGAATGATGAACGATTTACCTGAAAAGCAAAGGACGATCATTCAGTTGAGGGATGTTGAAAATTACGAGTACCATGAGATAGGAGAGATCATGAATATGGAACCCACTGCAATAAGGGTGGCACTTTCAAGAGCAAGAAAAACATTAAGAGAAAATTTTATTAAAAAACAGAATTATGGAATTGGCTAAAATCGAAAACTTACTGGAAAAATATTTTGAGGCAGAAACCAGTATACAGGAAGAAGCGATCTTGCAAGAATACTTTGCAAAGGATGAAGTTCCGGAACATTTAAAACAATATAAAGAAATATTTAATTTCTTCAGCAATAGTTTGTTAGAGACCTCAAGCAGAACCATAGCATTAAAAAAAGAAACTAAAAGGACCATTAGCATAAAATGGTTATCGATTGCAGCTATGCTGGTATTCTTTGTAGGAATCTATTCTGTTTACCAAACAAACCAAACTGAAAAAGAGGAGGCTAGATTGGCTTACATGGAAACCCAGAAAGCCCTTGACCTGATCTCACAAAGCCTGAACAAAGGCACGGGAGCCATTGCGCACCTGGATAATTTTAACAAAGGTACTGATGCCATGGCCCAGCTAAGAACCTTTGAGAATACCCAAAAAAGAATATTTAATTAATAAAACAAGTCTAATAAACAATTAAACAATAAGATCATGAAAATCAATAAAATCATTTTAGTAGCAGTGATGGTAATGTCTGGCTGGATCGCCAGTGCTCAATCACAATTCGACAAGTTCGAAGACATCGACGGTGTAACTTCTGTAGTCGTTACCCAAAAAGCATTTTCGTTAATGAGTAAAATAGGTTCAGAGTCTGATGATGAGTATATGAGCCTGATCAAGAACATCCAATCGCTTAAGGTCTTTGCCACTGAAAGTGTTGAGGTAGCGAAGCAAATGGAAGCTGCAGCAAAAAGCTATTTAAAAACTGCCAACCTGGAAGAGCTCATGAGAGTAAGAGATGGCGGCAGCAATGTAACAATTTATGTAAAAGAAGGTAAATCTGAGGATTTTGTAAAGGAATTGTTTATGTTCGTTAAGGATGGAGACAACTCTTCTAAGGAATCAGTGATCATTTCTTTAACTGGCGATATCGATTTAAACCAAATTGCGAAATTAACAGAAAAAATGGATCTTCCAGGAGGAGAACACTTGGAAAAAGCAAGTAAAAACAAATAATACCAAAAACCATGAACAAGATGATCAAAACACTTTCAATGTTGCTTTTTGCCTCCCTGCTTTTAGTAGGTTGCAATCAACAACCAACGATTCAGGAGTACTACGTTCAAAAACAGGAAAACAATGATTTTATAGCCATAGATCTTCCGGCCAGTTTACTTAAGGTTGATGAAGATGCTTCCCAGGAAACTAAGGAAACCATGGCAACCATAAAGAAATTGAATATCCTGGCCTTTAAGATCACTGATGCAAATGAAGCAGAATACAAAGCTGAAGCTGCCCAGGTAAAAGAAATCCTCAAGGGTAAAAAATACAATGAGTTGATGCGTATGAAACATGAGAACATGAATATCATTATCAACTACGAAGGGGCTGACGACGCAATTAATGAGTTTGTGTTATTTGCTGCCGACAATAAAAAAGGCTTTGCTCTTGCCCGGGTTTTGGGTGAAAAAATGCAACCTGCCAAAATTATGAAAATGGCTGAGGATTTTAAAAATATAGATAAAGAAGGAGCAAGTGGTGCCTTAGCTCAAATATCAGATCTCTTTGGAGACAATTGATATGGATCAATAAAGTATGTGAAAACATTAAGAGCCGTTTTAGCTTAGCTAAAACGGCTTTTTTTAACCTATTTTTAACGAGGAATTCACCTTTTAATAATTTATATTTGTGCCTCAATCCGTTAATTTTAAAGAATCTATGAAAATCAAAGTACTGCTTTTAGGCTTTTTTCTGTTTACAGGCATAGCCATGGCACAGGAAAAAGAAGCTATAAAAACCCAATACAGAGCCGAACGTGAAAAGGTAAGTGATCTTGTACACACAAAACTAAAGGTAAGTTTCGACTTTGAAAACAGCCAGATGGCCGGTGAAGCCTGGATCACCCTGACACCACATTTCTATAATGTAAGCGACCTGGAACTTGATGCCAAGGCCATGCTGATCCATTCCATAACGTCTAATGGCAAGGAACTGAAATACACTTATGATGACCGTAAACTTCAAATCGACCTTGGAAATACTTATGGCAAGGGAGAAGAGTATATGGTTTACATCAAATATACTGCAAGGCCGGAAGAAGTAAAGGAAGTCGGAAGTGCAGCAATAACAGACGCCAAAGGTCTTTATTTTATTGATCCGTTGGATACAGATCCTAACAAACCTACCCAGATCTGGACCCAAGGCGAAACAGAGGCCAACAGTTGCTGGTTTCCAACTATTGATTCCCCAAACCAAAAAACTTCTCAGGAAATCTATATGACAGTTCCTGATCAGTATGTTACGCTGTCAAACGGGCTTCTCAAGGAACAGACTACGAATGGTGACGGAACCCGAACAGATTACTGGAAATTAGATCAGAAACATGCGCCGTATCTGTTTTTTATGGGAGTGGGTGAATACAGCATCGTACAGGATAAATATAAAGATATTGCAGTCGATTACTACGTTGAAAAGGAATATGAACCTTATGCCAAAGGGATATTTGGGAATACCCCTGAAATGCTTGGTTTCTTTTCTGAATTTACCGGCGTCGCTTATCCATGGCCCAAATACGCACAGATTGTTGGAAGGGATTATGTGAGCGGGGCGATGGAAAACACAACGGCTGTCATGCATCAGGAAAGTGCCTACCAAACTTCCGGACAATTAGTTGATCAGAACACCTGGGACAGGGTGATCGCACATGAAGCCTTTCACCATTGGTTTGGAGACCTGGTTACCACAGAAAGCTGGAGCAATCTTACCGTGAATGAATCATTTGCGAATTATAGTGAATACTTGTGGATGGAGTATAAACACGGTCGGGATGAAGCTGATGCCCATCGCCATGATGAAGTTAGAGGCTATATGACGCCCGACAATGAACTTAAGGACCTCGTACGGTTTCACTATAATTCCCGTGAAGATATGTTCGACGCAGTTTCTTATAATAAAGGAGGCCTCATTTTGCATATGCTCAGAAGCTATATCGGCGACAAGGCGTTTAGAGCGGGAATGAAGAAGTATCTTGAAGAGAACGAATATGGAACGGGGGAAGCCCATCAATTGAGGCTTGCTTTTGAAGAAGTCACCGGAAAGGATTTGAATTGGTTTTTTAACCAATGGTATTTTAACAACGGTCATCCGGTATTAGATGTAAAATATGTTTATAGTGAAGAAGCAAAGATTGTAACGGTTCAAATAGAACAATCTCAGCAAGGCCTTTTTCAGTTTCCTCTGTCTATAGAAGTTTTTGAAGGTGACAGCCCAAAGCGCTATGAAGTATGGGTGGATGAAAAGAGCAAATCGTTCTCATTTAAATATGACAATAAGCCAATTTTAGTGAATGTTGATGCTGACAGAACGCTTCTGGCCGAAATAAATGATGAAAAATCAATTGAAAATCTGGCCCATTTATATAAAGTTGGAAAAAAATATGAAGACAGAAGAGAAGCCATCGAAGGTTTGGCTGGGCAGCAAACCAATGAATTGGCTTTTAAAACATTAGAATTGGCTTTAAAAGACGATTATTACGGTTTAAGGATCATGGCTTTGGAAAATATTGATCTTATCAATACAAATATGAAGAAGGCTGTTAAAACCATAGAAAATTTGGCTGCGAATGATGAAAAGACTTTGGTAAGGGCAAAAGCAATTGAAAAATTAGCCGAATTCCAAGGCGATGCATATATCGATTTGTATAAGGCTTCTTTGACAAATGAGTCAAATGCTATTAAGATCAGTGCTTTAAATGCTCTTTTTTGGGAAGATAAAGAGGCTGCAAAGCAATTTGCTGCTTCAATTGACAATCAATTAGATAAGAATAGTTTAAAAGATGTTTTGGTTCCTCTGTATATCATGGATAAAACAGAATCAGAACAGGCTTTTGTCGCTGCCAACCTGATAGAAGGCATGTTTTTTAATGAAGACAGAGAGAAAGCGAATTTATACAAAGATGGCTTCCAATGGGCAGCCAACAGTTCAAATGAAGAGACGACACAAAACCTTGTTGACTCTTTCGTGGAACTCGGGAAACAATATCACGTCTATGGTGCCAAAAAATTAGCCATACAGGTCTTACAGCAAATCAGGGAGGTTAAGGCCCAGTCAGACTTTGACAACAAGGAAAACCTGGTAACGATCGTTGAAGGCGCCATTGGTCGTCTTGAATAATTGAATGTAACTGGGATTGTATAGATGAAGCCCTTAAGTTTTCACTTAAGGGCTTTTTTTATTTAAGATACGCTTTAAAAGTACCATCTTCAAAGAAGATCACAATGCGCTCTATTTTTTTGGATTGCGCATTTGCTACAACTTCTGAAATACCTGAAATTTGCTTGGCTGTAATTTCAGGTTCCTGGTTCATTTGCTCCGGGGCAGGAGCAGTGTCTTCACTTCTTGGAAATTTCCCTTTGCCATTTAATAACCAATACAGTTCAACTTCATCAAATTCTTTGACCACCTTTAGAACAAAATCCAAACTGGGTTTATTTCTTCCAGAAAGCAGGTGCGAAATACTTGATCTGGGAACCTGTATTTTATCGGCAAAA
>JBFFLO010000091.1:0-8673 GCA_041554895.1 Lutimonas sp.
AAGTGGGGGATCAGGTCTTTGGTGTATAGTATACCTATAATATTATCGACGTTTTCCTTATAAATAGGGATTCTGGAATGCCCTTTTTTAATTATTTTTTCGGTGATGGCGGTAAAGTCTTCATCTGAACTAAGGGCAAATATGTCCATTCTTGGGCACATAATTTGAGAAGTATCCGTATTTCCAAAATTAACAATACCCTGCAAGATCCTTTTCTCTTCCTTTGTGGTTGCACCTTTAGAAGTCAATTCCAGCGCCTGTGACAAGACTTGAACTGAGAAATCAGATTGTTTTTTGCTTAATTTTTTTTCAACCAGGTTCGTGAGGTTTAATAATGGAGTACTTAAGAAAGCCAGCACAGAGTTTAAAAAAATCATGGGTTTAGCCATTAAGGAGGCAAACCTTGATGCATTTCGATTTGCATAAATTTTGGGCAAAACTTCTCCGAACAAAAGGATGAGAAAAGTAACAAGGACAATCTCTAAAAGAAATTTGATCAGCGATGAAGAAAGGCTCGCGAAATAATAATCACCAACATAAGTAAAAAGGAGAATAAATAAAATATTGATAAAATTATTCGATATGAGAATGGTCGCTAATAGTTTTTTTGGGTTATCCAACAACTGATTTACCTGAAGGATATTTGGATCACCTTCTTTTTCAAGATCTGCTTTTGATAATGAAAAATAAGCGACTTCAGTCCCAGAGATAAAACCAGATATAACCAATAGGATCAACAGCGAAATGATTCCGGCTATGCCTTGCCAATCAAATTCTATTGCCATAAAAATACTTGCGGGTTCAGGATCCAAAGAAAAATGTTTTAATTCGCACTAAATTTAAAATTAAAACGGCAAATCATCATCAGCGTCTTTTAAAGAATTTGGTCCCTTAGGTTTGTTCTCATCATTCTCAGGAGAAGTTTCTAAAGAACCAGGATTATTGAGATCCTTTTTTGTTGTAAGAAAAGTCATATCGAGCGCATGGATTTCAGTAGTGTATCTTTTAACGCCTTCTTGTTCCCACTGCCTTGTTTTAATCTTTCCTTCGATAAAAACCCTGTCACCTTTGCTTAAAAATTTTTCACAAAGCTCGGCCAGTTTATTCCTAACTACTACATTATGCCATTCGGTGGTTGTCACCTTTTCGCCTGTTTGCCTGTTGCTAAAGGATTCATTGGTGGCAAGGGGAAATCTTCCAATACAATTCCCTCCTTCAAAGTAATGCATTTTTACTTCATCACCCAAATGCCCAATCAACATAACCTTATTCAATGAGTTCGCCATAATAATTTATTAAGCATCAAAGATAATCAAATTGCAAGGTATGCATTAATTTGCATTTTGATATTTATCAACAAAATTCTGTAATAATACAGGTAGCGCTAAGATTTCCAGTTCTTGCCACGAGGTGGCATCCGGGGGTGATTCCATCGGTTCAATAACCCAAAATGTAGCGCTCAAAGTTTGATGCGTCAGTTTGTGTACAATAGGTTGCTCGTTATATTTTTGAAGCTTGAATGAACCGTTGATCGAAAGTTCGCTTTTAATCACCTTCATGAGTTCAGATGCGTCGAGAAGGTTATGTTGGGTTTCATAAAGTGGAAATTGATACAGGTTTTGCCAGATATCTTTTTCTTTTCTTTGTTGAATCAAGGTGGATTCTCCTTTAAAATCAACAACCAGATAATTAAAATAGCGTTTTCGGATTTTTAGTTTTTTCAGCTTTACCGGTAAAATATCGATGCTTTTTTCTTGAAGAGCATAACATGTATGGTTGAAAATACAGCTGTTGCATTTTGGTTTTTTAGGTGTGCATACCAGTGCTCCAAATTCCATCAGGGCCTGGTTATGGGTGCCCGGATCATCAGGGTTTAATAACTCTTTGGCCAATAATTTGAATTCCCTAATGCCTTTTGAATCGTTGATCGGTGTTTTTATCCCGAAAACCCTGGAGAGAACTCTGTAAACATTCCCATCGACAGTTGCGTGAGGTTGCTCAAAAGCAATAGAAGCTATGGCTGAAGCTGTATAATCTCCAATTCCTTTTAGTTTTATTAGTTCAGCATAAGATCTGGGAAATTGACCATTATATTGACTTGCTATAACCTTTGCGGTACTATGCAGATTTCGGGCACGTGAATAATACCCTAAACCCTGCCATAATTTTAAAATCGTCTTTTCTTCAGCCTCGGCAAGGTCAAAAATAGTCTCAAATTCACTTGCAAATTTTTCATAATATGAAGTTCCTTGTGCAATACGAGTCTGCTGTAGAATAATTTCGGATAACCATATTAAATAAGGATTATTGGATTTTCTCCAAGGTAAATCCCGTTGGTTAATTAAATACCACATTATTAATGTGTTAGAAAACCTTAAATTTTCTCTCATTTTGCAATAGTACAATTTTTTATCTAATTAAATTTTAATCATTTAGCTTTCTGAAATTGATTTATTGTATTATATTTGCCCCCTCAAATAAAGAATTAAATAACGTATAAATAATTTAAAATGACAAAAGCAGAGATCGTAGCTAACATTTCAGAAAAATCTGGTATTGAAAAAGCTGATGTTTTAAGAGTGGTAGAGGATTTTATGGTAGAGGTGAAAGATTCGTTGAATCAAGGGAATAATGTTTATTTACGAGGATTTGGCAGTTTTATAGTTAAGGAAAGAGCTGAGAAAACTGGAAGAAATATTTCAAAGAATACAACAATAAAAATTCCTGCACACAATATTCCAGCGTTCAAACCTGCGAAAGTTTTTGTGGAAAGCGTTAAAAAAAGCGTAGCAGTAAAATAATAAAAATCTTATAATTCAGTTTATTATGCCAAGTGGTAAAAAAAGAAAGCGCAGTAAAATTTCTACGCATAAGCGTAAGAAAAGAAGCAGACAAAATAGACATAAGAAGAAAAAATAACAAATAGGTGAGGAATCACCTATTTGCTTTACGTTTTCAGTTTAGTACGTTCATTGACATAAAATTTGTTTTAAACAAATACGCAGGTTATCAAGAATAACCACACAAATTATTAATCAATCTATCTGCAAAATGACCTGATGGTCAAAGCGGATGGATGCAAAAATATAACAGAGTGAAAACAGAATTAATTATTAGATCGAATTCCTCTGATATAGATTTTGCCTTATTAAAGGATGGAAAACTTGTTGAGTTACACAATGAAACTTTGGACAATAATTTCTCTGTAGGAGACATATTTTTATCTAAAGTAAAAAAAACTTTATCGGGACTAAATGCATCATTTGTGAATGTCGGAAGTGACAAAGATGCCTTCTTGCATTACCATGATTTAGGACCACAATTATCATCTTTAAAAAAATTCACACAACAAGTTAGTACCGGGAAAAGAAAAGATTATACCCTGAAGGGTTTCCAATTTGAGAAAGATATTAACAAACATGGAAAAATCGATGATGTTATAAAAGCGGGACAAAATATGCTAGTACAGGTTGTAAAAGAACCTATTTCTACCAAAGGACCGCGTATAAGTTCAGAATTGTCGATAGCAGGGCGCTATTTGGTTTTAGTTCCATTTTCTGATCGTGTATCAGTATCACAGAAAATCACCAACAACAAGGAGAAAGAGCGGTTAAAAAGACTGGCTCAAAGTATTAAGCCTAAAGGGTTTGGTGTTATTTTAAGAACAGTTGCCCAAGGCATAAAAGTAGCCGAATTGGACCAGGATTTGCAATATTCTGTTCAGCGATGGGTAAATATGTGCAAGCAAATACCAAATGCACAAGCACCTCAAAAAGTTTTATCTGAATTAAACAGGGCATCCTCAATTTTAAGAGACGTGTTCAATGAGTCATTTACGAGTATTATTACGAATGATTTATCATTGCACCAGGAAATCCTCGACTATTTGGAAAGGATAGCACCGGATAAAAAATCGATTGCTCAACATTATACATCAAGAGTACCGATCTTTGATTATTACGGAATTGAAAAACAGATAAAATCGGCTTTTGGCCGTACTGTTTCAATGCGAAAAGGAGCTTATCTGGTGATTGAACATACAGAAGCTTTGCATGTCATAGATGTAAATTCAGGGAATAGATCTAACAAGGCTAATTCCCAAGCTGATACAGCTTTGGAAGTAAATATGATCGCGGCCACAGAGATTGCGAGACAACTTCAGTTAAGGGATATGGGTGGAATCATAGTTATCGATTTCATTGATATGCATACCGCAGATCACAGAAAAAAATTATATGATCATCTTAGAAAGGAAATGAGTACCAGTCGTACGAAGCATAAGGTATTACCACCTAGTAAGTTCGGCCTGGTTCAGATTACCCGTCAAAGAGTAAGACCCGAAAGAAACATCAAAACCAATGAGGAGGATCCAAACAGGAATGGAGAAGTAGAAGCCCCCATAGTTTTGATTGATAGAATAGAAGCCAATTTAACCAGGATCATGGAAGAAAATCAATCAGGAATTGCTTTACATACGCATTCTTTTATTGCTTCCTATCTTACCAAAGGCTTTATGTCAATTCAAGTCAAATGGTTCTTAAAGTATAAGAAATGGATCAAAATAGTTCCAAGAGATGCTTTCCCATATTTGAAATATCAATTTGTCGATCAAAATGACAAAATAATAAGGTAAATATATATCATAAAGCCCCGCTTCAGCGGGGCTTTTTTTTTGCCTCTATGGGATTATTTTTGTTACCAATATTCTTGAATCTTCAAGTTTCATACGAAGAACATATACACTTCGGGAAGGAAATCCGGACCAGTTGATATGAACCAATGTCGTATCATTAGAATGGTCCTTTAATTTTCTGCCATTGAGATCGAAGACCTCAAGCCGCCTTATCACATCATTTTTATTGGTGCTTACAACAAGGATGTCATTGAGTAACTGCCAAATGATTTTAGCAGGTTCTTCGGTTGTTATTGCTTCGGTTTCATGTAAGTTCCCAAAGTGTAATTCAAACCTTTGGTCGACCTTTGCAGGCTCCCTTGATATGAACGAATAGGGAGAGCGCAACAAGTTGTGATTTTTATTGAGGTCTTTATCATATAGGAGGATCTCCTTGTCGCCAAAGTCACCTTGTATATGATCTATACTTATAGTTAATAATGTTTCTTCCTGAATTCTGATGTGAAGTCCTAGTTGAATTTTTTCATGTCCTTCAAAGCGCGGTAAACCTTGAATTGCATAGGGTTGATTATCTAAAAGGGAATAAAAGTTTACAGGATTTTGTGTATCTATTCTGGGCCCGTCAAAATTATTTTCAAATGTGGTTTTAGCCCCATCGATAAACCCGATAAGGATCTGGCTAAATGCACCATGGGTATTTGTAAGGTTCAGCCAGATCTTGTTTTCATGTACACTGTCTTTGGGCTTGTTTGATTTAAAGAAATTGTCATTGTAAGCAATGGCCCTCATTTCATTTTTAAAGCTTAGAAACCCCTCTTTTAAGCCTTCTACAAAGAATCCCTGGCAACTGCTGATGAATTGAGTAGGCTCCTTTCCGTCTGGATTTGCCTTGATCCCTCCGGTTCCAACGGTGTACATGGCGTAATCATCAGCGGTGTAACTTCTTACCCCTAGAGATTCTTGAATGGCAGCCGGAGTGCTATGGGTCCAAAAATAAAAGGTTCCGCTCAGTAGGCCCTTATTTGCAGGATGGTTAAGCAGTTGTTCTGCGTCTAAAGCAGAAGGATATGGATTCCCAATAAGGTTCCAATAGTGCTGCCCGGGTATTGGTTCAGTTGGAGCGTAAACAGGTATTTCAATGATTCCCGTATTGATTGTTCCTGAGAATATTACGTTTTGTTCATTTAAAAATGGGGTGGTATCAGGAGCCATGGAGGTATAACCCCTCCCAACCTCCATTGCTCCCGAAGTACGCACCCATGCATTGTTATTGTCATCTAATCCATCATTATCCAAATCTTCAAAATCCTTTGTTGAAAAAAAATAAAAGGAATTTTTTGGAGAAGCCCAGAATACAGTTTCTAACAGGGCGTTTTGAACAGGGCTCGACCAATAGGTATAATCATGAGGTTGGAGTTCTGTTGTTGTTTTATGGATCAACATGTCACCGTTATTAACGACGGCACCTAGATCATCCACCATGACTAAAGAACCCTCATGATGAACCTCTAAAGTTCCTTCTACCACCAGATCCTTTTGGATCCTGACATGGTCTGATGCCGAAATCAGCAGGCTGATATCCGGTAAAATATGTACCGTACAAGCTGTGATGTTTCCATGTATTCCTGTTGAATAATTACTTTCTATGACCGCTTTGCGATGAGCATCGGGTTTCCCGTTTGTCCAGGCTTCTTCCCGCCAACTGGTAGCGCCTGAATTATGAATACCTATTCTTATATTTGAATCAGGTTCGGCAAAGTCGACTACCTCAGTTGGAAGGATAAGCCAGTCTGCTGGATGAAAACCGGTATTTGGGGTAGAAGCGTCACAGCCATATTTCCTTATCATACTTATATTGGCGCCCCAATTGCCTGAAGATCCAATGATGTCGGTTCGCTTGGCCCAGCATGTTTCGGTAGCTGAAGTAGAAATCACCAGGATATCATCTCCCGTAAAATTGCATACAGAAGTTTTGATCTCGTTGCCATCAAGGGCATAAGCGGGCTCAGTGACATTAAGTGAAGCGGAGTAGGTAAGCGACTGACCCGGGGCAATGGCAGGAATCAATTTTTTACTGCTTGGTTTTAAGCCAATGGGATGTTGGGTATCTTCATTCCTGAAAAGTGCCAGATAATAAGTGTTTTCGGGACTGATTTCATTGCTGACGTTTGTTATTTCCAGCCACTTGTTGTTTGCATTTCCCTCATAGTACTGTGAGATGATCAAAGGATGCATCACTGGTCCGGTACCTTCTCCCTGAATGGAGAATTCAAAAGGATTTTCAGACGGGTCAGAATTTATGATTTCAACCCTGGCCGTATGTATTCCCGTCGTATTTGGGCTGTAGTGAATTCTAAACAAAAGGCTGTCTGCGGGAACAATTGATTTGAGGCCTTTAAAACCCGTCGAGAAATGAATGGCGTCAGGGCCAACAATAAGAATTTGATCTATGTCCAACTTTTCGTTCCCTGTATTTTTAATGGTAAACGATCTTTGGATCAGGGTATCTTTAACAGCAGGCCAGGCTCCAAAGTAACTATTGTTGGTTAAAGAGGTAGATATACTTCCGTCAAAAATCTCTTCCCCCTGACCATAAACTTCAATTTCCGGGAGATTGCCTTGGCAATAACTCGCATGGGCGTTCAGATCACTTGTGTCTTCAAACCCATAACTATCCCATTCATTATGGTCAAATTGGTTATTTGGGTTTTTGATCTGGCTTTTTCTTCTCAGTGTAACATCTTTTCCAAAGTTCACGGAATCCCCAATTTTTCCAACTATGTCGATGATTTCTTCGTCTTTTTGCAAGGCAATTTTATCATCTCCATTATAGTCCATAACAGTACTGTTGGTACTTAGGTCTGCCTCGATAGAAAGCGTTTCGCTGTTATCTTCTATTAGAAATCCTGACAGGGGTCCAAGAGAACCGGATAGCCGGAGTTTCGTTGTTGACGCTGCATTAGTGCCTGTATATTTAACAAGTTGGTATTCACTTAGGTCAAAAATTCGATCACTTGGGTTATATAGCTCGATATAATTGTTCCTATGGCTTTTTGATGAGCCGCCTTCGACATATTCTGAAATCATCAAGGCTGAGCATGGTATGACGGGGTTACCTTCAAGTCTAAAATTATCAAGTCCGGCAATGTCAGCTCCATTTTGTTTGATGCTGATTCTTAATTTTATGAATGAAGCGGTGTTGGGGATTTCAATATTTACGGTGGCCCATTGGTCATAGCTTAGATCATTTTGACCATCAATGAACAATACTTCTCCTTGTGATTTTCCGTCAAGCCAAAGTTCATATTTCATATCATCTCCATTGTCATAGCCCTGTACCATAACATCGAAAGAAAGCATTACATTTCTGAAATCGGCAATTTGATAAGAAGCGAGTTCAATATATTCAAAGTCAGAGGAGCCGCAATTTCCATTCAGGTCTTGAATACCCCAAAAATGATTTCCTTCTATTGGCAGAATATTTCCGAGAAAACTATGATAGTTCCAAGTATCATCCTGATCTGTGCAGGGCGGGGTAGAGATGATTTCAATTGGCCAGGTATCTCCTGATACTTCAAAACCCTGTTTGGCAATCAAGGTGTTTTGTCCAAAGGTCTGGATCAGATACAATAATAAATAAAGGCATAAATAGTACTTCAACATGATAAAGTAGATTAGTTTTGGAAAAATTACCTGATGAGAGTACTTTTGGAATACTATTATTTAATTGCATGCAAAAAAAAAAGTTAACATATACTTTAGAAGAAGCCAAAAGATCGCTTGAAAGGTATTGTGCCTATCAGGATAGGTGCCATCAGGAGATAGAAAGAAAGCTCAGAGAGATGAGGATGATCCCGGAAGCATGTGAGGTGATATTTCTGCATTTAATGGAACATGATTTTTTAAATGAAGAAAGGTTTGCCAGGAGCTTTGCCAGAGGTAAATTTCGGATCAAACAATGGGGGCGTCAACGCATTGAAAGAGAACTAAAACAAAAAGACATATCAGCTTATAATATAAAAGCGGGTTTGAGTGAAATA
>JBFFLO010000092.1:0-8608 GCA_041554895.1 Lutimonas sp.
GTTCTAAGCGTTAGTAGCGGCGCCCATGCAAATATGGACCTTAAAGTAGATGACCTTACATGTGAAAGCTCGAGCGGGGCAGGCATGAAGTTAAGAGGGGAAGCCAATACTTTAACAGTTTCCTCTTCAAGTGGAGCTGATGTAGCAGCTTATGAATTAAAGGCAAAAGAATGCACTGCAAAAGCCAGTAGTGGTGCCGATATCAAGTTAAACGTAAGCCAGCGGTTTGACGGCAGCGCCAGCAGCGGTGGAGATATTAAATTTAAAGGAAATCCCGAAAAAATCCATAAGAACAATAACTCCGGAGGAAGCGTAAGACAGGTTAATAGTTGAGTTGTTTTATGAACCAGAAGTATTTAAAATCACGTCTTTGGCGTGATTTATATATTTACGACCTATTGGAATTCGTTTGTCGGCTATTATAACAGAGTTTCCTTCAAGTGCCTGTATTTTATCCAATGCGACGGTAAAAGACCTGTGAATCCGGAGAAATAAATTCTTTGGTAATTCTTCGGTGATACCCGATAAGGATTTATGTGCCAAATAATCTCCTGCTTTGGTAAAAACCTTAATATAATCCTTCAGGCTTTCGATGAAGTAAATGTCTTCAAATTTGATTTTTATAAGTTTTTTGTCGACTTTTAAAAAAATAAAAGATTTTTCAGCAGAGGGTTGGGTCGCTTCGGCTGATTGTCCGCTCATCATTTTTTGAGACAACTTGTTGATCGATTTTAAAAAACGGGTAAAAGGCACGGGTTTGACCAAATAATCAAATACATCAAGATCAAAACTTTCTACAGCATACTCCCGATAGGCTGTTGTGATAATAAAATAAGGCCTTGTATCCAGGCTTTTGATAAAATCCAAACCATTCATTTTAGGCATGTTGATATCAATAAATACGGCATCCACCTCACCACCTTCAATTAAGGAGAGGGCGTCAAGAGGATTGGTATAGCTACCCAAAAGATGCATATTTGAAAATTCTTTCAAATGCGTTGCAATAACCTCTCCAGCCAGTGGTTCATCATCTATTATAATGCACTTAATCTTCATACAAGGGTAGTTTTAAATTGACGATATATTCATTTCCTTTAGACTTGGTTTTTAAGCCGTATGACGAACCATAAAGAAGTTGCAGTCTTCTTTCTACATTTTTAAGACCTATACCATGTTTGGCAGGATCTATGTCTTGTTTTACAAAGTTATTCGTTACCGTAAAGTAAAGGTAATTGTCTTTAACAACAAAGTCAATATGAACTTTTATATCTTCCTGATGTTTGGTTCCATGTTTAAAACAATTTTCTATAAAGGGAAGAAACAGCAGGGGAGGAATCTCAATATCATCTATATTCCCATCAATACTGATCTCAGATTTAACCCTGTCTCCATAGCGTAACTTTTCAAGTTCCAAATAACTGTACAAGTAGTTGATAGACTTCATCAAACTGATTTTTGGCTCTTTGACCTCATACAACACATATTGCATGATCTCCGAGAGTTTCAAGACAACATTAGGTGCATTGGGCGATTGTTTGATCACCAAGGCATACAGGTTATTTAAAGTATTGAAAAAGAAATGTGGCTGGATCTGTGTTTTTAAAAAATTAAGTTCGGTCTCCAGTTGCATTCTTTGCAGGTCATCATTGCGTTTTTTTTCGTTCACCCAATCGTAGGTCAGTTTGATTGCCGAAACCAGTGCAATCACATAAATAGCCCCTATGACCAGTTCCACCACATGAATTACGGTAAAAGGTTCCTGATTTCCCTGTGCCTCGGGCCAGATATTCTCTGTGACAAGGATATAATTAAGTCCTGTTCTTGTCAAATAGAACAGCCCAAGAGAAAGCATAAATAAAAGAAAGAATTCCAAGTACTTTTTTTTAAGTATGTATTGGGGGATCAGGTAGTAGATGGTAAAGTAGGTGATGATAATATTCAAAGGAAATTCAATAAGGTTCGATTTCAAGGAATACCAATAGTCATTATTGATCGTAGCAAACCTGAAAAAGTTGAAAACAAAATAGACCAGCCAGAACAGGAAGTGATACCTGATAGGAATTTGAAATTCGGAAAAAAGTTTTTTGAACATCATGCAATACTTTAGCGTCAGGATCTTGTTATTTGAACAATTTCCAACCTGAAAAAATCAAAGAACCAATTGAGTCCATCCCACGGAGCTCTAATAAATGTACCGATTGCAACGACGCTCATTTTATGGCCCGGAAATTAATTCGATAAACTGAACATAGTCATCATTTTTCGCTGCAAGAATATACTGTTTATCCTTTATGCTGATCAAGGTCAGGTCTTTGGTGTCACCAGGGATGTACAAACCGCTTTGGGAGGGAGCAAGGGCTTTAAATTCACCTTTGCCATTTCCTTCAAGATAGAGTCCTACACCCGCATCATTTCTGGGCGTTTCAACTTCTGAACCGTACAGGTTTCCGGCAATAACCACATCGAGGTATTGGTCATGGTTAAAATCCTTGATCAGGATTTGATTCACACTTGACACTTGCGACATATTGGGTAAATTATGTATGACAAATTCACCGTCTTTGTTTTCAAGATAAATGCTCGCAAATGATTTCGCCTGATAGTGTAACGAATTTTCAAGAGATTTCTTTGTGTACACATCCTCAAGCGTCGCGTCGGCGAAGGCATCGTAATCTTCGAACTTTCTCTTTATAGCAGGGATTTGCTCAGATGAGCATTGACGGCCCCTTACCGGGAATTTCTCTCCTTCATCATAATAACTTAAGACAATATCATTTTTTTGATTCTTATCGAAGTCGTTTAGGTATATATCAAATGTTTCTTCCTTGTTAGCCTTGTATTTATAATTTAAACCAAGATTTCCCACGATAAAGTCCATATCGCCATCCTGGTCGAAATCACCTTCCTGAATACTGAACCACCAGCCTGTGGCATCGCTCAGGTTGAGTTTTTCTGTAATATTCTCAAAATTACCCCTGTTATTCCTAAACACGGTAATCGGCATCCATTCGCCAACGACGATCAGATCTACCCATCCGTCCTGGTCGTAATCTGTCCAACTGGCATCCGTAACCATTCCCAGGTCAATAAGTCCCGGGGCTATTTTGTCGGTTACATTGACAAATTTGGGCTGCCCTTTTGTACTTACGTTTTCAAGAATATAACTGGAGGTGGGCATCGGGTAGTTTTTGGGGATAAGCCTTCCCCCAACGAATAAATCAAGATCTCCGTCTTTGTCATAATCATATTTTTGTACCCTTGAGCCACTGATCAGCATTTCAGGAAGGGCAGAGCTGCTTTTTGATAAATTCCCATTACCGTCATTGAGGTACAAGCGATCCTGCAGCAATTCTGAGTCATAGTCAAATTCATTTCCACCGCTCACGACGTAAAGATCGTTGAATCCGTCACCATCTGCGTCAAATATAAGGCTACCCATGTCTTCACGATCACTGTCATTGTCAACATCATTAAAATGTTTCCGTTCAAACCCTTCAGCAGTTTGGTAATAAACAGCGGTCTGGTTATTGTGGGCACCAGCGACCACAAGATCATCCAGGCCATCCCCATTGATATCTCCCACCGTAGCACCGGGGCCTAAAGTTGACATTTTATGCGGTAACAATACCTGGTCCTTGAAATCATCATAAACGTTTTCTGCATGCTTGTGTTTCATGACGATGAACGGGTCATTTTCGGTTCTGAACAGGGGTTTTGCCGATGTTAAAAAAGGTTGGTCCGTATCGCCTGCGTTTTGATAATCAATCGTAAGGAATTGATTTTTACCAACATTTTTCAGTACTTCTGTTTTTCCATCGGGCCAGGCGATCTTTATTTCATCGGCCTGATCTGAACTTCCGATACCAAAATGCAATTGCGGCGCTACAGATGATTGAAACCCTCTGGTTAGCGTCATTTCCTGAAACTGAGTGACATCGTTGGCCGTTAAATAAGCCTTGACCCCAAGCCCGTTTTTGTTCTTGTCAGGGCCCTTGAAATTTAAGGTGATAAAGTTGTTGTACTGCGAACTGAAATTTTCAAATATTGCTGCCTTATCATCAATGTTATTGATGATAATCTCAAGATCGCCGTCATTGTCAAGGTCTGCATAAACGCAACCATTTGACCAGCCTACAAATTCAAGGCCCCATGCTTCGTTCATTTTATCAAACGTGAGATCACCATTATTTCTGAATACAAAATTGTCAATTTTTTCGGAAGGTATCGCCAGGGATTTTTCCAGGAATTGCTCCTTGGTGAACTTTTCCTTCTTTAACTTATTAAAATAGTCTTTGTTATTGATCTCTCTGCGCGTCCCGTTGGAGATATAAATATCTTTCCATCCATCGTTATCCAGATCGGCAAATAGCGGCCCCCAACTCCAGTCTGTAGTGGCCAATCCTGCAATTCTGGCGACATTACTAAATACAGGCAATGAATCCTGTATGTTCCCATTGTTCATTTGAAGTTGATTCTGCATATATTGGTAGTGAAATCCTGCATCTACCATTCCCCAGAATAGATCAGGGTTCATGCCAGACATGTTGGCCTTGGACCTTCTGTTGTTTCCAGGCGTCATATCCATTTGCAGGATGTCAAGCAGCTGGTCATTGTTGAAATCGGCTATATCAACACCCATTCCATAAAGCGCCGTTTGTTTTGTAAGTTCTTTTGAATGTTCACTAAAGGTTCCGTCCCGATCGTTGATCAACATATAATCAGGAACGCTAAAGTCGTTAGAAATATAAAGATCAGGCCAGCCGTCTCCATTGATATCTCCCACCGTAGCACTGTTGGTAAGGCCAAAGGATCTGATTTCTGCTTCGGCAGTCACCTCAGTAAAAATATCGCCATCATTTCTAAAAAGTTTGTCCGTTTCAAAATCTGATGGATTGCGCATTTTGAAAGAATAGAAATTGTTGGGCGCATTGAAATTGGTAGGAGGGTAGTTGGCCACATACAGATCCAGGTCTCCGTCAAGGTCATAATCAAAGAAGGTAGATTGAATCGTATTGCCAATATCACTTATACCATAAGCCGCTGCTTTTTCGGTAAAAGTCTTATCGCCATTATTGATATACAGCAGGTTTCCTTTGGGCGCATATTTACCTGCAACTGAACAGTAAATATCAAGGTAGCCGTCATTGTTTACGTCAGCCATGGTTACGCCGGTAAACCAACGCTCGTCTCCACCAACACCAGCGGCCTCAGTAATGTCTTCAAATTCGAGATTTCCCTTATTGAGGTAGAGTTTATTGTTTACCATATTCCCCGTAAAATATAAATCGATCAAACCATCGTTATTGATGTCACCCGCAGCAACGCCTCCCCCCATATAGATATAGGCATAGGCCAAATAATTCAAGGAGTCGTTTTCAATAAGGTTATTAGAAAAATTGACAGCACTTACCTCAGGGCTTACTTGTTTAAATAGTTTCGCGGCTGGCTGCTCTCCAGGCGAAGAACAAGCGATTAACAAGCTGCTGATAAGTAGAAAAAAGAATAAGTTCTTCATGTATTTAGAGGTTCTAATAGGGCCCTAAAAATACAAAAACAGAGCATTAAATAATGCTCTGTTTAAGTTAAATTAAGATAAAATTATCTTTATTATGATCCCCAAGCAGGGTTTTGTGTTAAGCTACCACTACTTTGGTCAATAGCATTAACCGGTACCGGGAACAAGTTGTGCTTGTTCGCTGCACCTTTAAATTTAGGTCCAAAGTTAGGAATAGTTCTGCTCTCGTTCTCAACATAGGTGTTGATAGTTTCAGCAAGTACATTCCATCTTCTTAGGTCAAACAAACGATGTCCTTCCATTCCAAGTTCTAACCTTCTTTCCATTCTAACAGCTTTTCTGGCCTCATCTTGAGATCCAAAAGCTGTATAAAGAGCGATATCATAGTTAGCAGCATCAGATCCGTCCTCAGCTTTAACTGGAGTACTATCAATAGCTCTTTGGCGAACTTGATTTACATAGGCAAGTGCAGTAGCCAAATCATTTGTTTCAACAGCAGCTTCAGCAGCCATCAACAAGACATCAGCATATCTGATAAAGTGGTAGTTGATACCAGAGCGTTGTTCACCCCAGCCACCAGCACCGATCTGTGAGTCTTCTCCAGCCCAGTATACATTCTTACGTCCTAAATATGGTCCTGAAATATCAGAAAAACCAGCTCTTACCCAATCTTTACCTGGGTTAATAGCCCAATTGTTGTAATTGATACCACGTCTTCCTACAGTATAATCAACTCTTGGATCAAGAGGTCCTGTGTGCATTGTAAAAGCATCACCACTATTTAGTCCGGCATCATTTGCCACGTCAGTTTGGTTATAGGTATCCAATAATGGCAAACCATTGCTTGTTTGGAACGTATTCACCAAATCTTGTGTTGGTTGGTAGAATCCACAACACCATCCGTTAGGTCCTTGGTAGTTCAAAGTACCACCCTGGTTTCCGTTTGGAGCAAAGGCACCACCAAGAGGGCTGAATTCAATAGCGAAAATATTTTCACTACCACCTTCACCTGCTGCTCTAAAGTTGTCTGCATATTCTGGTAATAAAGAATATTTACCAGAGCTGATCACTTGTTGAAAAGCACCTAAAGCATCACTAAATGCTCCTTGATATAATTTAGATTTACCCCAATAGGCAAGAGCTGCTTCAACAGTAGCTCTACCAAAGTCAGTAGTTCCTGCTTCTGCAAGATTTTGTGCGGCAAATTGGAAATCAGCATCAATGACCGACCACAATGCTGTTCCATTTGGTTGTGCAAATTCTGTGTTCACATAATTTTCATCACTGATGTAAGTGGCATATTCACCCCACATGATCTGTAATTGAAAATTATAATGAGCTCTTAAAAATCTTGCTTCCGCCAATTGCTCCGCAAATTGTACTTCTACTCCTTGTCCAAGGATCAAAGAAATCACTGCATTTGCCCTGTTGGCACCTGCATACAAGGCTCTCCATTTTGAATTGATGTAAGAGTTACCTGTTTGCCAGTCCATAACTTCTAATAAGAAAAGTGTTTGCTGGTCACCATCATTACTTCCTTTGTGAGCATCATCAGAGATCACATCCATCCACCAGTTATCACCGGTAGCTTCCCATCCACCAGATGCATTGGTAACACCATCTAAGGCACTATAGGCAGCAGTCAATAGAAAATTCACTCCATCTTCGTTAGCCAATGCTTCTGGATTTAGCGTTCCGATCTCGATCGTTTCACTAAATTCATCGCTACAAGCTAATACACTCATTAGCAGCAGCATTATATAAAATATTCTGTTTTTCATTTTTTAAAATTTAATATTTAAACCAATAGTAAATATCTGCGACAGAGGATAAGTTCTAGAGTCGATCCCCATGTTTAAGTTCTCTGCCTGACCACCGATAGATCTAGGAAGAATCTCCGGAT
The DNA here is from genome assembly GCA_041554895.1 of Lutimonas sp. Lineage (GTDB taxonomy): Bacteria > Bacteroidota > Bacteroidia > Flavobacteriales > Flavobacteriaceae > Lutimonas. Next base: position 7,419 of record JBFFLO010000092.1, read on the forward strand.
CAATACCGTCATATCCAGTAATAGTGAATAGGTTAGTACCTTGTAAGTAGATTCTAAATCTTTCCATACCCATTTTGTCAGTGGTTTCAGAAGGAAGCGAATAACCCAATTGAAGGTTTTTCAATCTAAAGAAAGAACCATCCTCAACGAAGAACGAATTCGAGTTCACTTCAACACCTTGCAAACTGTTGCTTAAAGCCGGCATAGAGGCATTCGTATTATCAGGTCTCCAAGAGTCCAATACAGCTGTGGTTCTGTTTCCATTAGGGAAGTTAGGGAAGTTGAATATCTGGTTGTGATTGTAGATATCATTTCCTTGTGATCCGTTAAAGAAAGCAGAAAGGTCAAATCCTTTGAAACCAGCGTTTAGGTTTAAACCATAGGTGAAATCAGGATGAGGACTACCAATTTTAGTTCTGTCATTATCATCGACTACACCATCATCATTAACATCTTCATAGACCCATCTTCCTGCATCATCAAATCCTGCAATTTTTCTACCGTAGAAATAAGAAATTGGTTCACCTTCTTCAGTTCTGGTATAAGCTCCAGCCCAACTGGTTAGGGCATTACCATTAATAGGCGTTCCGTTAACCAAGGAAGTCACTTCATTTTTATAATGTGATAAGTTAAAAGTAGCTCCTAAACTTAAGCCATTGTCCCAAGTATTGTTATAGCTAACTGACCAGTCAATACCGGTGTTTTTAACTTCACCCAAATTCACAAATGGGGGTGGCGCTTCAGGACCAGTAGAAGGAATCAAGTTACTATTCCTTGCGAACAGTCCGTCAGTGATTATTTGATAAAATTCAATAGAAGTAGATAATTTACTGCTAAAGAAATCTAACTCTAAACCAAGGTTACTGGTAACACTTGTTTCCCATTTAAGATTTTCATTACCGATAGAGCTCAAAACAGCACCATCTGAAACACCTGGGCTACTTCCACCAAATACATAGTTGGCAACGTCGATGTTAAAACCATATAAAGTCTTCGTTGGGTTGTTTACAGGAAGATCCTGGCTACCTAACTGACCCCAGGAACCTTTCAATTTCAAACGGTTCACGACACCTGAATTGTTAAACCAATCTTCGTTACTCATTACCCAACCTGCGCTGAATGATGGAAACACTGCTGATTTATTATCTCCGGCAAAACGAGATGACTTGTCATAACGTAAAGTTGCTGTA
>JBFFLO010000093.1:0-8494 GCA_041554895.1 Lutimonas sp.
AAAACTGGAAAATTCTGATAATAATTCGAGGGCATTCGAATTCAATATACGAATCGAGCAGGCTCCAAATCCAAATTCCCGGGTAACAATCGGTCAGGAAAAGGATGCCTTAGGCGTACCCAGAATTATTTTTAACTGGGACCTCACTGAACTGGATAAAGATAGCATAAGAAAAATAAATTGGCTGGTTGGAGAGCAAATGGGGAAGGCCAATTTAGGGCGTGTCAAGCTCAAGGAATATTTACGTGATGAAAACGATTACACATGGCCAAAAGGCACAAATGCCGGATGGCATCATATGGGAACAACCAGGATGAACAAAGATCCTAAAAAAGGGGTAGTTGATGAAAATTGTCGGGTACATGGTTTAAACAATTTGTTTGTTGCCGGTTCTGGATGTTATCCTACTTCCGGAGCATCAAATCCGACCCTAACCCTTGTGGCATTGTCATTAAGATTATCGGAATACTTAAAATCAGAAGTATGAGAAACCTGATTGATCATTCCAGACCAAAAGCCACACACAAAAGCATGATCGTTTAAGTCATCTTTCGAGAAAGGAATATCACTTATCATTATCGACTAGCTTTAGCCTTATGAAAAGAACATAAGATTTTCAATAAGCGCTGTTTATTTTGTTAATTTGGTTGCCGGTCAAAATAATTCACAAGCTATGGCACATTCATGGTTTGGCTGTTGGAAAATAAACGTATATGAAAAAAAACATATTAACAAGAATCCTTATTTACGCGCTTGTCTTCATGATAGGCACAACGGCTGTAATATCTTGTAAGTCAAACAAAAAGATAGTAAGTGCCATACCAACCCTTAATTCAAATGAATCACTTGAAAAACCCTATCTGATATTGATTTCCCTTGATGGATTCCGTTGGGACTATGTCGAAAGGTACAATCCACCACATATCAGCAATTTTATAGCCAATGGAGTACAAGCCGAGTCCTTGATTCCTTCTTTCCCTTCTAAAACATTTCCAAATCATTATACTATTGCTACGGGACTGTATCCGGATAAACATGGCATCATTGGCAATTCCTTTTATAGCTATAAAAAGGATTTAACCTATAAAATTGGGAATCGTGAAATGGTAGAAGACGGCAGTTTTTATGGAGGAACTCCTATTTGGATTCAAGCAGGCAAAGCAGGTATGGTCTCGGCCAGTTATTTTTTTGTGGGCTCTGAAGCAAACGTTCAAGGCCTGTATCCTACTTATTACCATCAGTATGATGCTAAGGTGAAAAATGAAGTCCGAGTGGCCCAAGTTATAGACTGGTTGAACTTACCTGAAAAAGAAAGACCCCATATGATTACCATGTATTTTTCTGACATGGATGGTACAGGGCATAGATTTGGACCTGATAATGAGGATGAATTAAAAAAAACATTGTCCAATTTAGACACAAACTTAGGAGATTTGTTTGCAGGGGTAAAAGCCACCGGGCTACCTGTAAATGTCATCATAGTTTCTGATCATGGTATGGCTAACCTTCCCACGGCAAATTTAATAGCCATTGATCAAATAAAAAATGATAGTTTATATACAACTATCGATAATGGAGCCATTGTGAATATTCACCCTAAAGAAAATAGTGATACTGAAGCTGTTTTTCAGGATTTAAAGCAGCAGGAAAATCATTTTAAGGTGTATACAACTGAAAATACCCCGGGATTTGAATATAATCCTAAAAATAAGGACTGGGGAGCCATCCAAGTGATACCCAATTTCGGATACTATTTTAGTTCAAGTCAACGGATCGAGTCTTTAAAAAAGAATTCCATCCAAACGATCGGGGTACATGGATATGATCCAAAGTATAAAGATATGCATGGAATATTTTATGCCAGCGGCCCTGCTTTTAGAAAGGGATATGTTGTCCCTTCAGTAAAAAACATCCATATATATCCATTAATGTGTGACATTTTGGGCATCGATATTCCGAAAAGCATTGATGGAAAATTAAATAAATTGGAAAGTGTTCTAAAAAATGAAAATTAAAACCATTAGTCTTATCACAGACCAACAAATAGCCGCTTTTTTTTAATCTGTTAACTTTATCATACCAACTAAAACCAGACAACCATGCCCCATACAAATAAGGAAAAAGGATTAAAACGCGTTGTTGGCGTAACCGGATTATCACTTAATATCATCAATTTAACGGTAGGGGCAGGTATTTTTGCGCTTCCGGCTATTGTTGGCATAGAGCTGGGAGCTTTCAGCGTTTTTGCTTATATATTTTGTGGTATTATGATGGCGGCCATAATGCTTTGTTATGCAGAAATTGGTACCCGAATTACAAGTTCAGGCGGAAGTTATGCCTATGTAGAAAATGTATTTGGAGATTATGCAGGCTTTATCGTTAGCTGGCTGACTGTTTTTGGCTGGAGTATTCTGGGTAGTGCCGCGCTAATGAATGTTATTGCTGATTCCCTTGCTGTCATATTCCCGGCTTTCTCAAATTCATGGGTTCGTGGTTTATTATATATGGTGCTCCTTGGCTTTTTGGTCCTGACAAATATTCGTGGTGCAAAACAGGGTGTCGCTTTTATAAAGGGCATCACTATTATAAAATTGCTGCCTTTGTTCGGGATAATTATTTTTGGTATCAGCCTGATCAATGCTGATAACCTGCATTGGGAACAGCTCCCGTCACTCAACACCTTTAGCAATACCACGCTGATATTATTTTTTGCATTTGCCGGCTTTGAAACTGCGCTTGGTGTAAGTGGTGAAATTAAAAATCCTCAACGTACCGTACCACTGGGCATCTTGTTTGGAGGAGGTTTGGTGCTGATCTTATACTTGCTGCTGCAAATGGTAACTCAGGGCATAATGGGAGCAGAAATAGGATCAATTGGGGATGCTCCATTAGCAGCAGTAGCAGAAAGAATTGTTGGCCCCATAGGGGGCAAAATCTTATTAATTGCTGCTGCTATATCCTGTTTTGGTGCTGTAAGCTCTGATGTTTTGAATACACCACGTGTTATATTTGCCGGTTCAAATGATGGCCTGTTTCCAAAATTCCTCAGTAAAATTCATCCAAAATTTGCAACGCCCTATTGGTCAATTTCCTGCTTTGCCGGATTGATCTTTGTTTTTGCGAATTTCGGCAGTTTTAAACAACTGGCCTTGTTAGCAAGTGCTGCCATATTACTTATTTATCTTTTTGTTGTTTCAGCGATGATCAAATTAAGAATGAAAACACGAAACAGCACTGAAAAGACATTTAAAGTACCTGGAGGAATGATCATTCCAATTTTCGGCATTGGTTCTATTATATGGTTGCTAACCAGTTTAAGCAAAGGAGAAATCATAGCAACACTTATTTTTATTGGCATCGTGAGCGTCATTTATTTTATGATGAAATGGATCAAAAAAAGGTATAAAAAAGCCAAACTAAAACCATAGAAAATGACCAGTTCAATGAATAAATACCTAGGAGTAGACCTGTGAGGTTTACTACTGATCATTCCTTAAATTCTTAAGCGTCTAGATGCTAGATATTCAACAATAGTTTTTGTAAATTTATAGGGCCCGGTGTGATGAGCGCCCTTAATTTACAGAAGGATGTTGAGGTTTTTGATTAAAATAGAAAGGTTGAAATTCTTTTTTGGGAATCGTTTTCGTAAGTATTTGTTGTATGCTGTTGGTGAGATGTTTCTTGTTGTAATTGGAATTCTAATTGCCCTGGCAGTGAACAACCGCAATTCTGAAATCATTAACGAAAGAAAAATTGAAGGCATTTTCAAAGAGATAAAAACTAACCTGATTCAAGACATTCAAGAAGCAGAGCGTACAATAGCCTATTACAACAAAAAGGATTCACTTATACAGTTGGTTATCAACAACAGCGTAACCAAAGAAATGTTTAAAGAAAACTATGACCTGTTTTTTTTGCTCTATTACTATAGGTCTTTTAAAATTAGTGACAGCGGATATAACTTGCTCAGTGTTAATTTGGATCTAATACCCGAAAAATACAATAGTTTAATGCCTTTTTTACAAAACGTTTACAAAGGATATAGCCCTTTGTTTATTTCAATTAATGCATATATTATTGACTATACCTTTCGAATGTTGGAGAGATGGGCATTAAAATTCAAATATTATACGCTTTCAGAAGATGAAAAGATTGCTTTTTTTATGAATGAGGATGCTTTTAAAAATGACGCCATGCTATGGCGGAGATATACACAAGATAGTTTTGTGCGCAATTTGCATAACTATATCTACGATGCCATGATGGTTTTCAATTTATTGGAGGAAATTAACGGTGGCCCTGATATTGACATAATACATTCAAGCAATCAAAATATTCAACCATTGGACACCATATATCTTACAAATATAATCCCCGATCATTTGATACCTATTGCAACAGAAGCTGAAGAAAGGTATCCCGTTTATAAAAAAATTGCGGATTTATCAAATTTATATATAAAGAACAATTTGGAAGAAAACCTTTATTTGAAAAGCAGGAGTGGAACAAAAATCAATTTTATACCTGATAAAATATCCCCAAAGTCCTCAATATATTCAAGGCCCGTCATTGGAGAAACATATGACCTGCTTTCAGAAAATAAAAAAATTATTGGGAGCTTTATAATGCCAGGAAAAAACAGTGTTTTAATTATTCAAAATCCGGTAAAATAATTTTTGGTGCTGCAAGATCTTTTCTACAGGAACCAGCTGTGTTGATCCATTTAATAAATACAACAGCGGTTTCTGCATAAAAATGGCAGGTATAGTTTAAAACAGTCATCAAAATATAATCAACATCGTTATTGGAGACAGGTTATTTTATATATATATTTAGAAACGAATAGCATTCCTTACTTATGAGAATAAAGATCTTTTTATCAATTGTTTTATTAATACTGAGTATGCCTTATATGTTGAATGCTCAGGATTCTGAAGAAATATTTACCATTTATTTGGTTAGGCATGCAGAAAAGGAATTATCGGCTGAAAACCCCAAAGATCCGCCTCTTACTCAATGTGGTGAGCAAAGAGCTGAAAGCCTGGCTATCTTTCTAAAAGAAGTAAATCTGGATGTGATTTATAGCACGGCATATATCCGTACCAAAAACACGGCCCAACCAGCAGCTAAAGAGAAAGGGAAGAATGTGAAATACTATGATCCTAAGCAGCTGGAAGATTTTGCGAAAGTATTGATCCAAAATAAGCAAGACGCCCTGGTAGTAGGACACAGCAATACAACACCCGTATTAGCAGGTCTTTTGCTGGGGGAAGACCTGAAACCATTTGACGAGCATATTTACAACCGTATTTACCAAGTTGTTTTATATAAAGATAAAGCACGCCTTAACCTTTTACAAACCGCTGTAGTATGCGAGGATTAATTCTGTAGCTGGGAATTGATTTAGCTGATAAGTAACCTTGAAGAGGTTGAAACACCCAAAAACCAAAGCTGGGTAAGGGCTTAAGTTTTCAGTTCGCCTAAAACAGTATTATTTTAAAGGGTTTTTGTAGCTATGGTCATTTGATTTTTATTTTGAGAAAAATATTTGGTTTTTGGCAAAGTTTTGGCAGCCAATAAATACAGGCTTTGTAAAATTCAATCAAAAAATTATGTAACTTTAGGAGAAATTAATAACCTTAATCAATCCTATATCATGAAAAAACTATATTTAATTTTGATTGCCATGCTGTTTGCCGGTTCCATGAATGGGCAAATAAGTTATTTGCAATACCGCCATGTTCCAACTGATCAGGATGCAAAATTTTTGGAACGCGAAACAAAACATTGGTCTAAAGTAGCCAAGGCAGCTATTGAAAAAGGTCAAATGAAATCCTGGTCCCTTTGGAAAAAAGTAGGAATCACCAATGCTGATGAATACACTCCGAATTATGTTTTTGTCAATACCTTTGAAAGTATCGAAGATATGGACCTTGATAGGGTGTGGTCTGATAATATGGATGCTCTTGGCGATGTAAAAATGGAAGATATCGAAACAGGTTCCTTTACCACTACTACATTTGATTATTTTATTCAATCCGAGGATAATGTTCCAGGTGAATATAAATTCGCCCTGGTGAATTATGCTAAACCACTTGATCTGACAGCTTTTATTCTGGAAAACAAAACACTTTGGAAACCCTTGCATGAGGCGAGTGTAAGCAATATCCTGAATAATATGACCTATTGGGGCATGTCATCTGTGATCTATCCTACAGGTAACCAGGATCGCTTTTCGATTTTTACGGTCGATGGATTCAACAAGCTCAACCATGCGCTTGAATACCTTCGATATACAGAAACATCCGATAATTCTCCCAATGCAGCTGCATGGAATGATGTTATAGGAGAAACAAAGATGGATTCTTTAATGCCCAATGGATTTGAGCGAAGGATCATCTACGAAAGAATAATGACGATCGATTGATGGCCTTCTGCGCAATGATTGTTTTTAAAGCTTTAGTTGTTTAAAATCACGTTTCCATTGCATACAGTTTCTTTAGCTGGGTGATGATCACGACATTCATAAAAAAAACCATTAAAATCAATTAATGGTTTTTTTTTTAAAATAAATTAAATCCTTTAAAAGGAAATAAGTTTGAAAAATTACTTTCTTGTCAACACTGTTACTGTTCCATCGTCAGATGTGTAAGGGTTAGCTTATCCCTGGAAATTGAATAGGTATTCACTTCGGTATCTCCATCAATGATCAATGTCAATTTGTTATCAGCTGTACTCCACGTAAAATTTTGGGTTTCGGTTTGTGTTTCTCCTTCAAAAGAGAGAACAGAAACAATTGTGCCCGATAAATTTTCATTGAAACTAGCCATAATATTCCAAATGATATTGCTCGGGGTGATTGCCATTATGACGTTGAATTATTCGGAAAGAACCTTTTATCACATGAAAATGTTCATGACTTACCAAAACTCCTGATGACCTTATTGCCTGGCAGGTTCTCTTTTTAAACTGAATTAAAATGCTATATTTGATAATGTTATTCAATACTTATTAATTCCAATCTCATGAGAACTAGATACAAGCTACATCGAAAAGTTTACAAAGACAGTTTTATAGCAGTATGTCTGTTGATCGGTTTTTCCGTGACAGCCCAGGTTAATATTGCCAGTAAGCTCGGTTTCCCTGAGGATGCCAAATTGCTGATCATTCATGCCGACGACCTGGGGGTTGCCCATTCTGAAAACACGGCTTCTTTTGAGGCTATTGAAAACGGGTCTGTAAACTCTGCAAGTGTGATGATGCCGACTCCCTGGGTGTTGGAAGTGGCTAATTACGCCAAATCGCATGATGACACGCATGATTTTGGTTTGCATTTGGTTTTATCGTCTGAATGGAAAAATTATAGATGGGGCCCGGTAAGTTCGATCGATCAGGTACCAAGTTTAATTAATGAGCATGGTTATTTTCATCAAGATTGTCAAGCTGGAATTAACCTCAAAGAGGTAGAGACCGAATTACGGGCGCAAATTGACAGGGCCTATGCTATGGGATTGGTGCCTACTCATTTGGACAGCCATATGGGTTGTTTATTGCAAACGCCTGAACTGACAGAAATTTATTTGAAAATGGGCCAGTTATATAAACTTCCAGTACTCGTATCAAAAGAACTGCCTTTGGCTCTTCGTGAAAAATATGATGTGAAAGTGGTTTTAGAAGAAATATTAACCATTCTGCCCGACCAATACGCTAAGGGTTCGGAGGATTATTATATCGATGCAATTAAAAATTTAAAACCCGGGTTATCAACGTTTTTGATCCATACGGCCTATGATAATCATGAATTAAAGGCGATGACCATAGATCATCCTGAATGGGGCAATGAATGGAGGCAAAAGGACTATGATTTTTTTACCAGTGATGCTTGTGCCAAGATCCTGGAAGAAGAGCATATCCAATTGGTCACCTGGCGGCAGTTAAAAGAAGCTTTTTATGGTGAGCAATAAGTTCTAAGGAGCGATAATTTACGATCAGGAATGATCAAAATATCGGTGGAATTTGTGCATAATTTATAAAATGAACTTCCCGCTTGGCTAGTCTCAGTGCCAGTCGTGCAAAAAGGATTCGAATTTTTTATTTTTAAAATAGCCTGCGAAATGCGGATCATCCTGAAATGATGAAATTGTATCATGGTTGCCTTGGCAATAGATTTTATCAAATACTTAAAAACGTATTGAATTTTATGTAGCAGTTAGGTTTAGGCCAGAAGAAGATAAGAGTTTTTGATGTACACGCGCCATATAGATAAGGCATATCAGCTCATATATGACGAGATCCCTCCAAGTTGAATTTGAAAGGTGATAGAACTGGAAAAGCAGCTGCGAACCCTATTCGCTGGAGAATTTATCCCCCCCCCTGAAAGAAGCTCCTGATCCAATATTTTTCGGCAGGTTTAATCGTTGATAAATATCTTGATAACTAATAAGTTGTGAATTAAAAAGCAGCTAAAGAAATCATTAGTTTGTACATCTATAAG
>JBFFLO010000094.1:0-8462 GCA_041554895.1 Lutimonas sp.
CAAGGAAGTTATCAATAACATTGCCTACTGGCATTTTCATCCTGAGGTAGAACTCGTTTACGTAAATCAGGGGCAAGGTAAAAGACATATCGGAAATCACCTGTCCTACTTTAACAACAGCATGCTTATCCTTATTGGGGCCAACCTCCCTCATCATGGATTTGTCGACAGGCTTACGACCAATGGAACAGAGACCATCGTTCAGTTCAAACTGGATTTTCTTGGTAATATTTTTTATAACATACCGGAAATGGGGAATATAAATGCTCTTTTTGAAAGATCCAAAAAGGGAATCATCTTTAAACCTGAAACAAAAAAACTGGTAGGCCCAAAAATTGAAGGGCTATTAGAATATCAAGGAATGGCCAGGGTCATAAAACTACTTGAAATACTTAATGATCTGTCTCTTGCCAATGATTATTCTTTATTGAATGTTGACGGCTTTGCATTTGAAACCGAACCTCAGGACAGCGAAAAGATTGATATTATCTTTAAACATGTGAACAATAATTTCAAAAGGCATATCAGTCTGGATGAGATCGCAGACAAAGTAAGTATGACTACCCCCGCATTTTGTCGATATTTTAAAAAAGCTACCGGTAAAACGTTTACAAAACTTGTCAATGAATACAGAGTGGTGCATGCGACAAAGTTATTGCAGGAGAATCAAACAAGCATCACAGATATCTGTTTTGAGTGTGGATTTAACAACTTCTCCCATTTTAACAGATTATTCAAGGAATTTACAGGTAAAAGTGCTTCCAAATACAGAAGTGAAATGAAACGTATGATTCATTAATAATTATTTGATCTCCAACAAAAAGGGCAATCTGGTTTGAATCCCCTTCCAATCACCAAATTGCTTTAATTGCCTGTATATTTCAAGGTTTTCTTTCCCGATTTCATTTAGCAGGACTTGTTCTTTTACACTTCCAAAGGGGCCCGAAATCATGTCTTTGAATTCTTTTTTATAATCAGGATAACTTCTAATTCTATACTCATCAATTTCTACCATAGAAGCAGCTAGTTTAATGGCATCTTCCAAGCCTCCCAATTCATCTACAAGACCATTCTCCAGCGCCTGTTTCCCTGTCCACACCCTTCCTTGAGCAATCTTATCGACCTCCTCAAAGCTCATATTCCTTCCGTCTGCGACTTTGCTCACAAAAGTTGCATATACCGTTTCTATACCTTCTTTGGTTACTGCGTAAAAATCATCGGTCATCGGTTCGAACAAACTATAATTTAAAGAACGTTTATTGGTCCCAACCTGTTCTGCATTTATACCAATTCGATCTGCAAATTCACTAATATTAGGCACCATACCAAATACACCTATACTACCGGTAATAGTAGTTGGATCGGCAACAATCTTATCTGCATTACAAGAAATATAATAGCCCCCTGAAGCAGCCAGGTTTCCCATGGAGACCACGACTGGTTTATCTTCTTTTGTGATCTCAATTTCCCTCCAAATAATGTCTGAGGCCAAAGCACTTCCTCCCGGAGAGTTTACACGGAGTACAATCGCTTTAATATCCTTCGCGTTTCTGGCCTTTTTTAAAGATTCTATAATAAGTTCAGGGCCAATATAACTTTCGTCACCTTTACCGTACCTGATGTCGCCTTGAGCATAGATAACTGCAATTTTATCAGTAGCATTATTGATAATCCTTCCTTTTCCAGACTTGATGTAATTCTTAAGGCTTACAGAATATAATTTACCTTCTTCTTCCAGGCCGCCTAATTCTTTCAATACTTTTACGTATTCGTCTTTATACAATTTCCCAGTGATCATTTTATTCTCGATGGCGAGATCAGGAGTTCTTGCCAATAATTCATCTGCGATATGATTGATCTCGCTACTTTCTATATTTCTGCTTTCTTCAATATCCTCAACCATTTCTGACCACATAGAATTTAAAAAAGCCCCTGTCTGCTCTCTATTGGCCTCACTCATTCCATTGGCCAAAAACGGCTCTACAGCACTTTTATATTTTCCGTGACGAATCACTTCCATTTTGATACCATATTTCTCCTGAAAGTCCTTAAAAAATAACACTTCACCAGACAATCCCCTAAAGTCGATCATTCCTACCGGATTAACATAAATAGAATCCGCTACGGTACTTAAATACAAATTCTTCTGCTCAAAAACGTCGGCATAGGCAGTAATAAACTTGCCAGACTCCTTAAATTCGAATAATTTATCTCTTATTTCCTGAATCTGTCCAACACCTCCCCTGATCATCATAGATTCTATACTTATGCCTAAAATATGATCGTCATATTTTGCATTATCAATGGCATTCAATATGTTGTCAAGTCCCATTTTGTTTTCTTCCAGCCCCAAAAAGGCGGCAAAAGGATCATCGCTTTTAGGTGCATAATCTTTTATAACATCTTCCAATTTTAACACCAGAACTGAGTTTTTCTTTACCAGTACCTTCTCATCGTCCATAAAATTCGAACTTAATACAGAGCCAATGGCTACAAATACGAAGAACATAATCATGAACGAAATAAAAACACCTAAAATAACGGCTAATAATTCTCTTAAAAAAGTCATGCAATCAATTTTAGTATTTGTCGTCTAAGGCCATCAAATGTTACAAATGTTAAAAACTAAAGTTAAAACCCATCTTATGTAAGCCTTGGTTTTGTTTCTTTGTAATGGTCATCAAACGACAAGAAAATTTGACTCAATATAGGATGTTATTGTTAATTTTCATCCGATTTAAAACAAAAATTAAGACTGGTTTTGAAAATTGTTCGTACAACATATTTATCTCTGGGAACCAACTTGGGTAATAGGATTGAAAATTTACAGCGGGCCATTGATGAAATAAACATATCATTGGGCCATGTGACTAAAATATCTTCAATATACAGCACCAAATCATGGGGCTTTGAGGGGGATGATTTTTACAATATCTGTCTGGAAATCTCAAGCAGCCACAGTCCAGAAAAAATGATCAGGGCTGTTTTGGATATTGAACGTAAATTAGGTCGAATTAGAAATTCACAGCAGGGATACAACAACCGTATCATTGATATTGACATTTTACTTTTTGATGATGAGATCATTTTTTATAATGATCTTAAAGTACCGCATCCGGAAATGCTCAAAAGAAGGTTTGTGCTGGTGCCCCTGAGCGAAATTGCCCCAAATATAATTCACCCAATAGTTAAAAAAACCATCCGAAATTGCTTGCAGAATTGTAATGACCTGGAAGTCATTGAAAAGATAGATGCAAAACTTATCCGACCTGTTTCATTGGTTGAAAAGTTCAATTACATTGCGATAGAGGGAAATATTGGTTCGGGAAAAACGAGCCTTGCAAGGAGAATCGGAGATGATTATAATGCAAAGCTTGTTCTGGAAAGATTTGCTGACAATCCGTTTCTACCCAAATTCTATGCAGACGAGGACCGCTATGCCTTCCCGCTTGAGATGAGTTTTCTGGCCGACAGGTACCACCAACTGACTGATGATATAGCTCAATTCGATCTTTTCAAAAATTTTATAGTATCCGACTATTTTATTTTTAAATCACTCATTTTCGCACAAATCACGCTTTCAACAGAAGAATTTGCTCTGTACAGGAAAATGTTTGATATTATGTACAAGGATATTGCCAAGCCGGATGTGTATGTTTTCTTATATCAAAATACAGAAAGGCTCATCCATAACATTAAGAAAAGAGGAAGGGATTATGAACAGAACATTCAAGCTGACTACTTGGAAAAAATCCACAAGGGATACTTGTCATTTATCAAATCAAAAGAAGAGTTGAATACCCTGATCATTGACGTATCAGAGCTTGACTTTGTCAATAAAGAAAGGGATTACCAAATTATAGTGAAGCAGATTCTGGAATTCGAGCGCAGCTAAGGCATGAAATCTTAAAAAAGCCTTCTTTAATGATTTCTATTGCTTTTTGATCCCCATTTTTTCGGCATAATAATCACAAAAATCGCGCATGGTTGCACTCATCTTATCATCTCCGGTGGCAGTTTCGAAAGTATCAGCCATGGATGTTAAAGTCTGGTGAAAAAACTGAATCATTTCATTCACGGGCATTTCTTTTGTCCAAAGATTTATTTTATAGGTGTCTTTTTGAGAAGAATCCCAAACAGAAAGTAATAATGCCTTAGCTTCCATATCATCGATCGCCCCGTCATCAGCAGACCAGTTTAATCTTTCCGGAACCCTGTTCTCATCCAATCCCACTTTGATACTTATTTCTGAACTGTGCTTTACTGCCATAATATTTCTTTTCTTTAATTTCTAAAAAATGAAGCAGGGGATCCTTTTAGAATCAAACCCTTATGCTTTAATTCTTTTTTGGTTTGTACTTTGATTTTTTAAAGATCTCTTCATTATCAGTTACAATCATTTCTTGTAATGTTGAGTTGTTGTTTTTCATGTACGAGTTCACAATTTGCCAACCGAACCAACTACCAATCCTACCTGGTGAATCTTTATCAACCTCCAAATAGAATTTCGAAAATGGCGCGTCATGTATAAACCTTTCACTAAGGTTAGGGTCATTGGAATACAACATTTCATTTTGAATAAAATACTTCCAAATATCGCTTTCACTTATTTGTGCCCATTGGAACTGTCCCTGATCATAACCAATTACTTCTGCCCTTTCCTTGTCTGGAAGAAATGCCGCCGTCAAATACAATTTTTTGCCTTCCTGGATCATGCTGGAAATAAAAGAATTCGTTGCTGAAGGCCTTAGGATGTGTAAAGAAATTTGTGCTGCCACATCCACCAACATATGTTCTTTGCTGAAATTTTGTTTGATATAATTTGGATAATCCTGATACACCTCATGATCCTTTCCCAGATAAACATCCAGGGAAATAAACATGAGACTATCTGCATATACCACCTTATTATTATAATCAACATTGCTTAAAATGGTTATTACCTTTGGTTCTTGAAACTTTGGATAATAGTATTTTACATGCTTAAATAAATTCGTCAGGCTTTCCTTTTGATCTAAAAAATCCCCATAAACCTCTTGCACAGAGGAATACAAAAATAACTCATCCTCATCTTTCATTTTATTCGTCCATACAGTGTCAGGATTCGATTCGGGAAACAAATAAGGAAATTCAGATTTAAGTTTCCCTAGATCCTCGGGTGCTGAGGTATAAAACTTTTGATCAAACCTGATCAATTCCGTTCTTACCTCAATATATGATAAATCAATCTGCTCATTATTTTTTTTACCACAGGCCAACAGGCTCAACAGCAAAAAAACAACCAAACTATATTTAATAACATTCATTTAAAATATTTGCCAATAAAAATTAATATTTTTGTGCGACGCAAAACTAATAAATACTTAGCAATAATGAACACAGAAAAAGTTACAAATCATATTGTGAACTGGTTAAGAGATTATGCCACTACAGGTGGGTTAAAGGGTTTTGTTATCGGAGTCTCGGGCGGAATTGATTCTGCCGTGACTTCAACCTTATGCGCCAGAACAGGATTGGAGGTTGTTTGTTTGGAAATGCCTATTCATCAAGCGCCTTCACAAGTAAACAGAGCCTTAAATCATGTGGCATGGTTACAGAAAAATTATGCCAATGTAAGGATGACCCAGGTAAATCTGACTCCAGTGTTCGATAGCCTTATAGCTTCCTTGCCAAAAGTTAGCAATGAGGAAGACAGGTTTATGTCACTAGCGAACACAAGGGCCAGGTTAAGAATGACTTCTCTTTACTATTTTGCCGCTTTGGAAAGCCTTCTCGTTGCGGGAACCGGAAATAAAGTTGAAGATTTTGGTGTTGGCTTCTATACCAAATATGGAGATGGCGGAGTTGATTTAAGCCCAATTGCAGACCTTATGAAAAGCGAAGTTTATGCGCTGGCCGAATATTTAGGGGTCAATCAGGAAATCATCGAAGCGGCACCCACCGATGGGCTTTGGGGTGATGACCGAACAGATGAGGATCAAATTGGAGCCAGTTACGACGAATTGGAATGGGCAATGCATTATCTGGAGGAAAAAGTCGATGTAATTGGACTTTCTGACAGACAGAAAGAAGTATTGAGTATTTACAAAAAATTACACAAGGCAAACCTGCATAAAATGGTCGAGATTCCTGTTTGTAAAATTTCAGAATCTTTAAAAAGCGACACTTAGATCACACGGTTAAGCTTTTCGAAAAGCAATTGTTTGAGTGCCGTATAATCTCTGATAGACTCAAGGGCGTCGCGATTATCCTGTATGGCTTCCTGCACCTCTTGTGCAGCCTGAAGATCTGATTTTAATGCATGTATTTTTTCGGCAATGAGCAGTCTTCTCAGGTTATAAAGCACATCCATGACCAGTTTAGGCAAATAACTTTGCTTGTCCTTAACAAAAATATCATGCTTCTCCCATTTGCTTAAAATATACCTTTCCTCATCCATCAGAATATCAGTAACAACAGCTGAAATATCCTGGTCTTCATGATTTGTAAAAAGTTCGGCACTAATTCCCTGCTCCTGGTTCAAAAGATGAATGATCTCATAATAGATCTTGAGAAAAATCGGATTCGTGAATTCGATCTCATCTTCCTGAAGGTGCATATAAATCTCCTTACATACCTCATTGCTATAATTGGTCTTGACAATTCTTTTTTTGCCATCACCATCTATTTCCGAAGTAAAATCAACAAAATCTACCTGCTCGTTGCCATAAAGCAGTAAAATCTCTATGATTTTTTTCTCCATTTCAAACAATTGATCTATCTTTTCTACCTTCTTGGTTTCCTTCTTTACACCTGTAAATGGCGTTTTGGGTACAGATGAGGGCTGGCTGTCACGATTTTCCCTCTTTAAGATCTGAGATAATTCATTAAACAGTACCGTTTCAGAGATATTCATAATTCGTGCACATTCCTGTACATAGATCTCTTTTTGAATATTATTTGGGATCTTTGAAATACTGGCTACGATATCCCTGATCAATTCTGCTCTTTTAATTGGGTCGTTCTTTGTTTCCTCAAGTAAAAGGGAAGTTTTGAATTGGATAAAATCCTGGGAGTGTGTTTTAAGATAATCTGATATTTCTACGCTTGTCCTGGTCTTGGCGAAACTGTCGGGGTCATCTCCTTCCGGAAAGGCTACAACTTTTACGTTAAGTCCCTGTTCGAGAATCAGATCGATACCCCTTAACGAGGCCCTGATACCAGCTGCGTCTCCATCGAACAATACTGTTATATTATTGGTCAATCTGTTGATCAACCTGATCTGATCTGAGCTCAAGGCAGTTCCTGATGAGGCTACAACATTCTCGATACCTGATTGCCACATAGAGATAACATCTGTATAGCCTTCGACCAAATAGCAATTGTCTTCTTTTGCGATGCTTTGCTTCGCTTGATAAATCCCGTAAAGGATCTTGCTTTTATGATAAATGATGCTTTCAGGAGAATTCAGGTATTTTGCCGCCCTCTTGTCTGATGATAAAGTTCTTCCCCCGAATCCAAGGATCCTTCCGCTCATACTGTGAATAGGAAACATGACCCGCCCTTTGAAACGGTCAAATTTTCGATTGTCCTTGATTATGCTAAGCCCCGATTTTTCCAGGAATTCGATCTCATATTTTTTGCTTATTGCGGTATCCGTAAAAGCTGACCACTCATCCAGGGAATAGCCGAGTTCAAATTTTTTGATCGTTTCATCCGTAAAACCCCTTTCTCTAAAATAGCTCAACCCAATCGCTTTGCCTTTTTCAGAATTCAAAAGGATATCCGAAAAGTAATTTTTTGCAAATTCAGAAACAAGAAACAGGCTTTCCTTTTCATCGGCACGTTTCTTTTCTTCATCATTCTGAACGGTCTCTTCTATTTCTATCTGATACTTTTTGGCCAGGTACCTAATCGCCTCCGGATAAGAATAATGCTCATGCTCCATTAAAAAAGTGATGGAATTTCCTCCCTTTCCCGTGCTGAAGTCCTTCCATATCTGTTTTACGGGAGAGACCATAAACGACGGTGTTCTTTCATCGGTAAAAGGACTTAATCCTTTGTAATTTGCACCAGCTTTCTTAAGGTTTACAAAATCGCCAATGACCTCCTCTACCCGGGCAGTTTCGAACACTTTGTCAATGGTTTCTCTTGCGATCATTCTTTCATCTGAAAATTAGGGTATAAAGATAAAAAAACTGCCATAAGATGACAGTTTTTTTTAACGTAGCCATTAAAATGTAAGTTTAGGAAACCGCCTTCAATTTCTTGATGGTGGATTTTGTGAGCTTATCCTTTGCATATTTTAAGGTCACCTTTAAACTTGTCTCTTCTGCGCCAGGCATATCAAACATGGCATCCGTAAGAATCTCCTCGCATAAAGACCGGAGACCTCTTGCGCCAAGTTTGTATTCTACTGCCTTATCGACAATAAAATCGAGGGCCTTTTCATCAATTTCAAAAGTAATCCCGTCCATTTCAAA
>JBFFLO010000095.1:0-8445 GCA_041554895.1 Lutimonas sp.
CAAAAAAACACGAATTGCTATTCTTTTAAACCGCTTGATAATGTATTTATTTCTAAATTTGCATTTTTAAAAGTACAATATTTGTGCCTAAATTTTTCTAATGAAAAAAAAAACTATTCACATACTTTCAATAGAGTCATCTTGCGATGATACGGGTGCCGCAGTGCTCGAAAACAATAGGGTTCTGTCAAATATCATAGCCGGACAAAAGATCCATGCAGCATATGGCGGTGTGGTTCCAGAGCTGGCCTCCAGGGCGCATCAACAAAATATCGTTCCGGTTGTGGATCAGGCCTTAAAAAAAGCCGGCATTGATAAAACACAGTTAAAGGCGATTGCCTTTACTCAGGGCCCCGGTTTAATGGGTTCCTTATTAGTCGGCACTTCCTTTGCAAAATCGCTGTCCCTGGCACTTGAAATCCCATTGATACCTGTTAATCATATGCAGGCACATGTGCTTGCGCATTTTATTGATGAAGCGTCTCAAACCGAGCCCCCATTCCCGTTTCTTTGTATGACCATAAGCGGAGGCCACACCCAGATACTTAAAGTAAGTGATTACGACAAATTTGAAATTCTCGGTGAAACCATTGATGATGCCGTGGGGGAAGCTTTTGATAAAACCGCTAAATTGCTGGGACTTCCTTATCCGGGAGGTCCTTTAATCGATAAATATGCACAAAAAGGGAATCCAAAAGCCTTTTCTTTTTCCGAACCTAAAACGCCACATCCTCTGGATTTTAGTTTTAGCGGATTTAAAACTGCCATACTTTATTTTTTACAAAAAGAGCAAAACAAAGATGCCGACTTTATCAAAAACAACCTGAACGATATTTGTGCTTCGGTGCAGCACAGCATAGTGACGATATTAATGAACAGAATGAAAAAAGCAGTTCAAATGACAGGAATCAATCATGTTGCAATCGCAGGTGGAGTTTCTGCCAATTCAGAGATCAGATCCACTTTGAAAAGCATGGAGAACGAAATGGGCTGGACCACTTATATTCCAAAGTTTGAATATACCACCGACAACGCCGCTATGATTGGAGTCGTTGGCTATTTCAAATATTTGAATAAAGATTTTGGAAAAGAAAACGCCGTAGCGTCCTCAAGGCTGGATATTAATGATTGAATGATATAACTAGAAAATAATTCTGTATACATCATTCAATCATTAATTATGTCTTTACATTAATGTAGCAGCTATTCGCTTATAGAATCCTTTATTAAGTTTCTCTCTTATCGATGAAAAAGCAACAATCGTCTCTTTTACATCATCAAGGTTATGCGCTGATGTCGGTATCAATCTCAAAAGAATCATTCCTTTTGGAATAACCGGGTAGACCACTATGGAACAAAATATGCGATAATTCTCTCTAAGGTCATTTACCATTGCCATTGCCTCCGGGATATCACCCTCTAAAAAAACCGGCGTTACACAAGTGTTTGTTTTTCCGATATTAAATCCTTTCTCTACCAAACCACTTTGCAAGGCATCAACATTTTCCCATAATTTCGTTCTCAGTTCAGGCATCGTCCTGATCATATCCAACCTCTTTAATGCTCCCTTGACCATCGCCATAGGCAAAGATTTAGCGAACATTTGAGAGCGCATATTGTACTGTAAGTACTTTACGACATCCTTGTTGCCTGCAAAAAATGCACCAAAACCTGCCATAGATTTAGCAAAAGTGGCGAAATATACATCTATCTCATCCTGAACTCCCTGTTCTTCACCGGCTCCAGCGCCAGTTTTTCCCAAAGTACCAAATCCATGAGCATCATCAACCAATAACCTGAAATTATATTTTTTCTTTAAAGCAACGATCTCTTTTAATTTACCCTGCTCTCCTCTCATTCCAAATACACCTTCACTGATCACAAGGATACCTCCATTGGATTCTTCAGCTTTCTTTGATGCCCTGATCAGGTTCTTTTCAAAACTTTCCATGTCATTATGGCGAAAAGTAAATCTTTTTCCTTGATGTAATCTGGCGCCATCGATGATACAAGCATGCGAATCCATATCATATACGACCACGTCATTCTTTGTAACCAATGCGTCTATAGCAGAGACCATTCCCTGATATCCGAAATTAACCAAATAAGCTGCTTCCTTACCAACAAATTCAGCACATTCACGCTCTAATTGCTCATGAAACTTAGTATGTCCACTCATCATTCGGGCTCCCATCGGATATGCCATTCCATATTCTGCCGCAGCGTCTGCATCTGCCTTCACCACCTCAGGATGATTTGCCAAACCCAAATAATCATTAATACTCCACGTAATTACTTCTTTACCGTTGAACTTCATTCGGTTTGATATATTCCCTTCCAATTTTGGGAAAACATAATAGCCTTCTGCTTGTTTTGCCCATTTACCTAAAGGTCCTTTATCCTTTATAATTCTTTCAAATAAATCTTTCATGTATCTATTCCGTTTCAACTGACGAAGTCTATTCCGTCAAATTTAAATTATTTGCAAAAATAGAAAAAATACCGAAGCAACGATTTCTATGTTTATAGTTTTTAACAAAAAATGGAAAAGGCTGTTG
Organism: Lutimonas sp.; assembly: GCA_041554895.1. Taxonomy (GTDB): domain Bacteria; phylum Bacteroidota; class Bacteroidia; order Flavobacteriales; family Flavobacteriaceae; genus Lutimonas. The sequence continues at coordinate 2,559 of JBFFLO010000095.1, forward strand.
AAATTCAAACAGCCTTTTTTTAGTAAACATCGCATCATTCATCTATTTTATAATTTCCAATGCGTTTTTCTCTTGTTGCTTGGAATCAAAAAAACCTTGCTCTCTCATCCAATCATCACTATAGATTTTTTCCATATATCTTGAACCATGATCTGGCAATATCATCACCACAACACTGTCCTTGTTAAAGTAACCCTTCTCAGCATACTGAAGCGTCGCCTGCAATACTGCACCGCTGGTATAGCCTGTAAATAGTCCTTCAACCAAGGCGAGTTCTCTTGCCTTATGCGCCGCGGCTTCATCAGTAACCTTTTCAAATACATCGATCACTTCGAAATTCGTCGCTGATGGAATAAGGTTCTTTCCAAGACCCTCTATCCTGTAAGGATAAATTTCATCGGTATCAAAATCAGAAGTTTCATGAAACTTTTTTAAGATCGAGCCAAAAGCATCAACTCCGAGGATTTTTACCTTTGGATTTTGTTCCTTTAGATACTTACCTACTCCGGAAATAGTTCCTCCGGTTCCACTGGCTATAACGGCATGAGTTACTTTACCGCTAGTTTGCTGCCAAATTTCGGGGCCCGTGGAAAGATAATGTGCTTCAGCGTTCAGTTCATTAAAGTATTGATTGATATAAACTGAATCTGCAGTTTCTGCGTGTAACCTTTTTGCAACCTGATAATATGACCTGGGATCATCTGCGCTAACATTGGCCGGACAAACATATACTTTGGCGCCCATGGCCTTTAGCATATTTATCTTGCCCTTTGACGCCTTTGAGTTAACAGCCAGAATACATTCATATCCTTTGATGATACAAACCAGGGCAATGCTAAACCCCGTATTTCCGGAAGTGGTCTCGATAACCTTACTGCCTTTTTTAAGTATCCCTCGTTTTTCAGCTTGTTCCACAATATGGGTAGCTATTCTGTCTTTCATCGAGTGACCTGGATTAAAGGCCTCATATTTTGCTAAGAACTGACCGGGTAACTCTTTTGTAATTTTATTCAGTCGTACAAGTGGTGTGTCTCCAACTAAATCTAATATGTTATTAGTTATACCGTTATGTTTTTTCATAAAAATATAATGCTTTGATGATAAAAACCGGGCAAATTTAAATATTTTTTTTAAACAACTCATGGTATTCAGCCGAAGATTACCTCATGTAATCGTTGTTAAACCACAAACCGAACACATTATTATTTGCTAATCCCTTCTAAATCAAATAAAAAGCAATAATCTCTTGCTACCTCCTTTAAGGCGTCGAATCTCCCGGAAGCCCCTCCGTGTCCGGTTTCCATATTTGTGTATAACAACAATAAATGCTGATCTGTTTTATTTACCCTTAATTTGGCTACCCATTTGGCAGGTTCAAAATATTGTACTTGGGAATCATGCAAGCCCGTTGTAACCAGCATATGGGGATACTCATGCTGCTTTACATTGTCATAAGGAGAATAGGACTTCATATAGTCGTACGAATCCTTATCCTTAGGATTGCCCCATTCATCAAACTCTCCTGTTGTTAAAGGTATGCTCTCATCGAGCATGGTGGTCACTACATCTACAAAAGGAACAGCAGCTATAACCCCATTAAAAATTTCAGGACTCATGTTGATGACTGCCCCAACCAAAAGCCCTCCGGCAGAACCTCCTTCGGCATACAGGTGAGAAGCCGAAGTGTATTTTTGAGCAATAAGATGTTTACCTGCATCAATAAAATCATAAAAGGTATTCTTTTTTGAAAACATTTTGCCCTCCTCATACCAAATACGGCCCAAATATTCACCTCCTCTAACATGGGCAATTGCATAAACAAATCCTCTGTCCAACAAACTCAGGCGCACTGAACTGAACCTGTCGCTTACGATACTGCCATATGATCCGTAACCATAAAGCAGTAAAGGCGTCTCCTTATCGATTTTTGTTGATCTATTGTAAACCAATGAAATAGCCACCTGTTTTCCATCCCTGGTATTCGCCCAAATTCTTTCACTTTTATAATTTTCCTTATCAAAGGTTCCTCCTAAAACCTCCTGCTCTTTTTTGATTTCCTTGGAATGGTCAACTACATTGAAATCTATCACAGAATTTGGGGTGGTCAGCGAGTTATAACTGTACCTGATCACGTTGGTATCAAACTCAGGATTGTTGTAAACAGCAGCTGAATACGTCTCTTCCTCAAAAGGCAAGTAGTAATCATCAGTCCCATCCCATCTTTTTATTCGGATCCTGTTTAAACCGTTATACCTTTCTTCCAAAACCAAAAAATCTTTGAATATTGAAATATCCTCCAAAAGGGTATCTTCCCTGTGAGGAATCACGTCTGTCCAATATTCCTTTTCCGTTTTGCCAATGGGCGTTTTCATCAATTTAAAATTAAGCGCCTTATCGTCATTGGTAAGGATATAAAAATCATCCCCATAATGGGCTACACTGTATTCTAACTCTCTTATTCTTGGCTGAATGATCTTAAATGCTCCTTCAGGTTTGTCAGCATCCAAATAACTGTATTCGGTTGACAAGGTGCTGTAAGATCCTATGATCACAAACTTATTTGATTTTGATTTATAGACAAAAGTCCAGAAAGTCTCATCCTTCTCTTCATATACCAATACATCCTCTTTAACATCAGTGCCCAGAACATGCTTGTAGATCTTGTCGCTTCTCAGTGTAACAGGATCTTTTCGGGCATAAAAAACGGTCTTATGGTCGTTGGCCCAAGCTGTGCTTCCTGTTGTGTTCTCGATAACTTCAGGAAAAAATTCATGGTTTTCAAGGTTTTTAAAACGGATGTCATATTGCCTCCTGCTAACCGTATCAATCCCAAATGCAGCCACCGTGTTGGTTCTATTCACATTAAGGCCTGTCAGTGCATAATAATCATGCCCTTTGGCCAATTCATTTACATCAACAATGACTTCCTCATTTGCTTCAAGGCTTCCTTTTTTTCTTGTATATACAGGATACTGTTTACCTGTTTCGTATTTTGTGATATAATAGTAGCCATTTTTTTTATACGGCACTGATTCATCATCTTCTTTTATCCTGGACTTCATCTCTTCAAAAAGATCTTCCTGAAATTGTTTTGTATGCGAAGTCATGGCATCATAATAGGTATTCTCAGCATTCAAATAATCGATTACCTTAGGATTTTCCCTTTCGTTCAACCAATAATAATCATCAATGCGCACATCTCCATGAGTTTCCAGTTCCTTGGGAATTCTTTCAGCAATTGGAGGGTTTATCTCCTTTTTCGACATATTTGTTTCTTTAAAATGTTTTGATTTCTCTTTTTTGCAGTGCAAAAGTAATAGAAATATTATGACAATTGGATTTAATTTTCTCCTCATCAAATAAGCATATCAGTTAAATTAGTATTTTTACAAAGGACTTTAAGATCCGGAAATGAAGTTGTATAATTGAAATTTATCAGATTATGTTTGGAGATATGGAAGGAATGATGGCTAAATTAAAGGAAGCCCAGGCCAAAATAGAGGAAACAAAGAACCGTTTGAATACAGTTATGGTTGATGGAGACGCTGGAAATGGAATGGTGGTAGCCACCGTTACCGGTAACAGGGAAGTCAAGAATATTGCCATTGATAATGAATTGCTGACCGATAAAGAGGCCTTAGAAGATTATTTGATTCTTGCGCTCAATAAAGCCATTGAAAAAGCGAACCGAATCAATGAAACTGAAATGGCAGCTGCTGCGAAAGGGGGGCTTCCTGATATTCCCGGAATGGATCTGTTTAAATAACAGTTATGAATCACCATTAATGGATGCATTCTTTTCTGAGCCCAGCATAAAAGAGGCTATGAGGTATTGCGCAATTATATAAGTGAGCATGATAACCACCGGATAAAAGGAACGGGGTTCATGAAATTTATGCAAGGCAATAAGGCTATCGGAGATGATAAATATGACAGCACCAATAAAAAGATTCAGGTTAACCTTATTCTTTTTTACCAGGTACTTCAATAAACTGATGGAACCGAATATGGAAATGGCTATCCCATAGATGACCACAGGTATTAAAAAACCTTCAAGCCCTGGCTTTAATATCCGAATCAATACCACGAAAAAAATCGAAAATGGAACAAATGCCATTATTTTTTTAGCCAGGGGACTGTTGCCAAGCCCTTTGGAAAACAGGTATACATATAACACTTGAGTGATCAAAAATGCACCTATCCCAAATAGGAACAAATCGGTCTTATCCAGCAACAGTACATCCCCTGCAAAAGAAAAGACCAATGCCAGAATGTATAATTTATTAATTGATGAGGAAGCAGCTATATAGTAGGCCATCAAACTGGGGATGATCAAAGGTTTGGCAATTGTTTGCCATAACGAATTTTCATCCAGAATTGCCAAAACATCAACAAGTGAAACCAATAAAAAAACCAATAAAAAAAACCTGGACAGGCGACTATTATCTCTCATAGCTTAAAATTCGGGTAATAAGCATTTGTCTGTAAGCTTCAAAAGTAATGTATTTTAAAAAAAAATGAAGTGAATTCTTCGCTCAGGACCATGACTTAAATAATATCGCTTGCTAAATATAGTGAAAGAATGCCTGTCGGGCCTGGCTATTTTTACAGCAAATAATTTCATCTACAACTAAACTATCAGGTTAATAATGAAACGATTATCAATGAATTTAATGATAAATTTTTGGCGTCAATTCAAGTGGTTTTCTAATTAATATTTGCTTTCTTGAATATAGCCGGAATCCATTTTTTCAGAAAATCCCCTCGACTATAGTTTAAGGAATTCCCTTATCGAATAATAATAATTACTGTTAGCAATAAGTGCTTGGTAACTAGGATATTTTAAACTAACTTTGATAGATCATTCATTATCATTCAGGCAGAAATGAATAAACAAGAAGCTATCCTACGCGAAAAAATTGGGGAATACTACGGCTCAATTTTTGAAAAAGAATTAATAGAAGAAATAGTAAAAGTTGGTTTTTCAGAAAAATATAAGCAGGGAGAAATCCTTGTTGATATAGGTGAAAACATGACCCATATCCCTCTCATCCTTAGTGGGGCCATTAAAATCATTCGAAAAGAAAAGGAAGGGGATGAACTTGTGCTCTATTTTCTTGAAAAAGGAGACACTTGTGCCATCTCGTTTATCAATTGCATCAACAGGAAAGAAAGCATCTTTAAAGCGGTAGTCGAAAATGATGCCGAAGCCATCTTTTTACCTATCGAATATATCGATGACTGGCTGGCAAAGTTCAAAACCTGGAGACATTTTATTATTGACAGTTATCATTTCCGACTCATTGAAATGGTAGAATCCATTGACGGGCTTGCTTTTATGAATATGCACCAGCGTCTGCTAAAATACCTGTCAGACATGGCGCAGGTACACCATGACGTAAATCTTGATATCACGCATCAGCAAATTGCCAACGATCTGAATACCTCAAGAGTTGTTATAACAAGGTTGTTGAAGCAACTTCACAATGACGGGAAAGTTTATTCTACCCGAAACAAAGTACAGGTTTTAGAATTGTGACCCTTTCACTGGATCATCGATAAATAGTCTTGTTCTGAAATCATAGGGATCCCCAGGCTCTCAGCTTTTTCTTTTTTGCTTGGTCCCATATTATCGCCTGCTATAATAAAACTGGTCTTTTTAGAAATTGATCCGGTCACCTTTCCTCCGTTGTCTTCTATTGATTTTTTCAACTCATTTCGAGACATAACATGAAATACGCCTGAGACTACAAAAACTTTCCCTTTTAAAAGTTCTGTCTGATGAGCAAACATGGACTCATCCACTGAAAGCTTTAAACCATATTTCTTGATACGATCTATCAATTGAAGGTTCCCCTGATCACTAAAATAGTTGACAATACTTTGC
>JBFFLO010000096.1:0-8387 GCA_041554895.1 Lutimonas sp.
CATATCAAACATGGCATCCGTAAGAATCTCCTCGCATAAAGACCGGAGACCTCTTGCGCCAAGTTTGTATTCTACTGCCTTATCGACAATAAAATCGAGGGCCTTTTCATCAATTTCAAAAGTAATCCCGTCCATTTCAAATAATCGGGTGTACTGCTTGATAATGGCATTTTTTGGGACCGTCAAAATAGACCTTAGGGTTTTCTTATCCAAGGGTCTCATAAAAGTAAGTGCCGGCAACCTTCCTATGATCTCAGGGATCAATCCGAAATTCTTCAAATCGGAAGGAATGATATATTGTAATAAATTCTCATCATCAATTTTATCATCCGACATGGAAGCAGAATACCCAACGGCCTGCATATTCAACCTTTTACTGATCACTTTATCTATTCCGCTAAAAGCACCGCCTGCGATAAAAAGAATATTTTTGGTATCCACTTCTACGAATTTCTGGTCAGGATGCTTTCTGCCTCCTTTTGGCGGAACATTGACAATGGTTCCCTCCAGCAACTTCAGCAATGCTTGTTGTACGCCTTCTCCAGAAACATCCCTGGTAATAGACGGGTTATCACTTTTTCTGGCGATCTTATCGATCTCATCAATAAATACGATGCCTTTTTCAGCTTTATCCACCTTATAGTCGGCGGCTTGCAACAACCTTGTTAAAATCGTTTCCACATCTTCCCCAACATATCCCGCTTCTGTAAGAACCGTAGCATCGACAATGGCGAAAGGCACATCGAGCATTTTTGCGATCGTCCTTGCGATAAGTGTCTTTCCCGTTCCGGTTTCTCCAACCAAAACGATATTGCTTTTTTCGATCTCTATATCGTCATCCTTTGAATTGGGCTTTTGGAGTAATCGCTTATAATGGTTATAAACCGCTACTGACATTACTTTCTTCGCCTGGGTTTGACCAATAATATATTGATCCAGGAAGTCCTTAATCTCTCTTGGTTTCTTTACCAGAAAATCAGCACCCGTGTTTTTCTTCTCACTGATAGACTCTTCCATTACAATACCATGCGCCTGCTCAATACATTTGTCACAAATATGTGAATCAACGCCTGCAATAAGCAAATTGGTCTCTTCCTTCTTTCTCTTACAAAACGAACATTCCAGTTCTTCTTTCTTCGTCATAATCTCAACATTTTAACGGAGTCAACCCCGTAAAGAATTTTATTTATTTCTTTTAAGGACTTCATCAATCATGCCATAGGTCTTTGCTTCCTCAGCTTTCATCCAGTAATCCCTGTCCGAATCATCATGTACTTTTTTTACCTTTTGCCCTGAGTGCTTGGCTATAATAGCATAAAGCTCATCTTTCAATTTAAGAATCTCCCTGGCCGTAATTTCGATATCGGAAGCCTGTCCCTGTGCCCCACCTAAAGGCTGGTGGATCATAATTCTTGAATGTGGAAGCGCCGATCTTTTTCCTTTCTCTCCCGCACACATTAAAACTGCGCCCATAGAAGCCGCCATTCCTGTACAAATAGTCGCCACATCCGGCTTGATAAATTGCATGGTGTCATAAATACCTAAGCCTGCATATACTCCTCCCCCGGGGGAATTGATATAAATCGAAATATCTTTGGTCGAGTCGACACTTTCCAAGAACAATAATTGTGCCTGAATGATGTTGGCGACCTGATCATTGATCCCTGTACCCAAAAAGATGATCCTATCCATCATCAAACGTGAGAAAACATCCATTTGTGCAACATTCAACTGTCTTTCTTCAATTATATAGGGAGTTACACTACTAACCAACTGATCAACATACAAACTGTTGATTCCTTGATCATTTACAGCGAATTTTTTAAATTCATTTCCGAAATTCATAGTAATACTTTTTAATCGTTAAGTCTGTAAATATACTAATTAATTGGGATGTAATTAGCTTCAAATCATCTTCAAACCCAATGTTGAAGAACGATACTCGCAGCGCTTTGTTTCAGCCCATAAAAAAACTCCATAATGAAAGTTCAGTATGGAGTTTATTATTGTTTTAAAGATCTATTTGTAAACTTCCTTGATAAAATCTTCGTAGGTCACCTCCTTGGTCTTCAATTTGATGTTTTCCTTAAAGAATTTCAAAAGTTTTTCATTCTTTAATTGATCAGATAGCCTCTTTACTTCCTCCTGGTTTGACAAAACGCGGTTCACGATGTCATCCAGTTCCTTATCTTCGATCTTGTTATCACCAAACTGAGCCATTTGAGCCCTTACAAAACCTTTTGTGTAATCCTTGAGGTCATCGTAAGTAATCTGCAATTTATGATCGGTCATTAACTTCCCTTCGATCAATTGATATCTTAAACCTTTTTCTGATCTTTCATATTCTTCCCCGGCCTGTTCTGCAGTCATTGGTTTTTCGCCAGATACTGCAAGCCATTTCTTTAGGAATTCGGCAGGGAGATCAAACTTCGTATTCTCGATCAAACTCTCTGTAACTGCATTGAGCAATTGCTGGTCAGACTGGGAAGCAAATTGTTTTTCAGCATCTTCCTTCAGCCTGTTCTTGAATTCATCCTCACTCTTTACCAAACCGGCACCAAAAATTTTATCAAAAAGATCCTGATCCAATTCTGCCAATTCTGTTTTCGTGATTTCTTCAATTGAAAAGTTCAACTTAGCATCGAAATCATGGGCATCATCATGAGAAAGACCCAACACATTCATCAACATGTGATCATCAGTGAACAATCCTTTGGATTTCAATTCAATGGTATCCCCTATTTTAGCACCAACAAACTTTTTAACGTTGGCCTTGCCTTTTATCTTTTCAAGTTTAAAAGTAGATTTCTTTTCAATCTCCTTTTCCTCGTTTACAAAAGTTCCGGTCACATTAGAATTTTCTTCGACGGCTTCCTGAGTGATCAACTTCCCGTATTGTTCTCTAATATTATCAAGCTGTGTGCTGATCATTTTTTCATCAGCGATTATCTTATAGGCTGTAATTCCTTTTTTTGGCTTAAGGTTTACCTCAAAATCAGGAGCAAGGCCCAATTCAAATTCAAAGGTGAACTGATCTTCATCCCATGAGAAATTCTCTTTCATCTTAGGTAATGGATTTCCCAAAACATCCAATTTCTCTTCAACCAAAAATTTATTCAACGACTCCTGTAGAAGTTTGTTAACCTCATCTATCATTACAGATTTACCGTATTGTTTTTTTACAAGACTCATTGGAACATGTCCCTTTCTAAATCCAGGAATATTCGCCTTCTTTCTGTAATCATGAAGCTGCGTATCAACTTTTTCCTGATAATCATTCGCTGTGATATCAATTTTAACCACTGAATTCAGCGCGTCAATGTCTTCTTTTGTAATTTTCATTATGAATAAATTTATCTCTTTTTAAAAATTGAGGCTGCAAAAATAATGATTTTACAGCAATATATAGCAATGATCGTCGTATTTGAAACTGTAAAATTGACAATCTTATGATAAAATTAACAAAGAGAAACGCAGAGGACCGATTGACTTCCTATTTTTCTATAAGTTTATAAAGTGCAGATTCAAAAAATGACAGCAAGATACTGAACAATAGCGCTGTCCAAAATCCGGAAACAGTAAAACCATCGATCCAGTGGTTTGCCAGAAGAATCAATGCGGCATTAATCACAAATAAAAACAAACCAAGCGTTAGGATAGTCACAGGAAGCGTGAGTATGACAAGGATCGGCTTTAAAATCGAGAATAAAATACCCACGACAAACGCTACCCAAATAGCAGTTCCGTAATCATCAACATCAACACCTGGTAAAAGATAGGCGATAACCAGTACTGCAACTGCAGTGAGCAAAATTTTTAAAATATAATTCATCACAAGGGTTTAAGGGCTAAAAAGGCAAATTAATCATTTTCAAGGAACCCCACAACATTATTGTAAAAATCAATTGGGTTTTCAGCATGGAGCCAATGACCGGAGTTGGCTATGCTAACGATTTTACTGTTTGGAAAATGAGCTGAGATCATATCTTTATCCTGCTCATTTATATAACCAGACAAAGCTCCTTTTAAAAACAAGACCGGGCCCTCGAATATTGTTCTGGGCGGCAACGCTACGCCAATTTCATCATAGTGTTCTTCAAGTGCTTTAAGGTTAAACCTAAAAGCGTACTCCTCCTTCTCTTTCCTGTAAACATTTTTTAAAAGAAATTGTCTTATCCCCATTTCAGGAATATGCTTTTGAAGTATTTTATCTATCTCTGAACGAGAATTGATCTTTTTAAAATCGACTTCCCCAAGTGCATCAAGAATCATCTGATGGTGAGGGGGGTAAAATCTAGGTGCGATATCAGCCACCATTAATTTTTTCACCCTTTCAGGATATTCAACGGCAAAAAGCATTGCTGTTTTTCCTCCCATAGAATGACCAAGGACATAAACATTTTTCAACTGGTGAACATCCAGGTAAAAAAGAAGGTCTTCTACCATCAGTTCGTAAGAAAAATCATCATCATGAAAGCTCCTGCCATGATTTCTCTGATCAAGTACATGCACCTCGTACGCATCGGAAAACTTATTTGCCAAGGATTTCCAGTTATCGCCCATTCCAAGAAAACCGTGCAAAATGATCAGTGGAAAGCCTTTTCCAGATATCGATGAATGTAATAATTCCATTATTTAAGTTTTTGAAGGTACATCCCAACCACATTCTGAAGCCCAAAATACAAAGCTTCAGCTATCAGCGCATGTCCTATGGAAACTTCAAGCACTCCTGGCACTTCTTTTACAAAATAATGAAGATTGTCAAGATTAAGGTCATGTCCGGCATTTATTCCAAGGCCGTATTCACTCGCCTTTTTAGCAGCTTCTGCATAAGCTAAAACACCCGACCTATTTCCTTTTTCAAATTCCACGGCAAATGATTCTGTATATAGCTCTATCCTGTCTGTTCCTGTAGCTGCGGCTGACTCCATCATGGCAACAACGGGATCCATAAAAATAGATGTCCTGATGCCATTTCTTTTAAATTCACCCACAACTTCTTTTAAAAAATTACCATGTTGTTTCGTATCCCAACCCGCATTGGAGGTAATTGCATCAATGGCATCAGGAACCAAAGTCACTTGTTCGGGTTTGATCCTTAAAACCAGATCCACAAATTCCTGAATCGGGTTGCCTTCTATATTGAACTCCGTGGTCACAACAGACTTAAGGTCCAGGGCATCCTGATATCTGATATGCCTTTGATCAGGACGCGGATGTATTGTAATGCCTTGAGCACCAAAACTCTGTATATCAGCTGCTGCTTTTAAAAGATCTGGAACATTACCTCCTCGTGCATTCCTCAAAGTAGCTATCTTATTGATATTGACGCTTAATTTAGTCATTGGTCTTTTATTTATAATTTTAATGCAAAAGATATTATATCTTTACATAAAAGTTCTGATTGAATCAGTGGGCAAAATTACAATTTTATCCTTAGGAACCATCTTATTTAATGCAAACCATCACTTACATATTAAAAGATATTCAACCTTTTAAGCTAAAGGATGATATCGCTCAAATGATGAAATCCTTTGACCAATATCCCTTTTCACATTTACCAGTTGTTGACGCAAAGCTTTTTTACGGAGCTATTTCGCGAGAAGAAGTGGAAATGATCATCACTGAAAAGCTGCGGTTAAATGATGTAAAGCATCTTATCGAGCCATTTTACGTTAGCGATAATATGAACTGGTTTGAGGTCTTACAGAATTTTGCGACCCATAATACAAACCTGATGCCCGTTTTAAATGCCAAAAAAAAATATGTTGGGTATTATGAACTGGATGATTTTCTGAACCTTTTCAAGTGCACTCCTTTCCTTCATGAAGAAGGCGTCATTCTGGTTGTTGCCAAAAATATTAAAGACTATTCTTTTAGTGAGATTTCTCAAATCGTGGAATCCAATAATGCAACATTATTTGGTGCTTTCGTATCCAAAATTGATAATGAAACTGCTCAAATAACCTTGAAATTAAGCCTTCACGACATCAATAACACCTTACATTCGTTCAGGAGGTACAATTATGAAATCCTGAATGAGTTCGAAAAAGACAAATATATTGAAGAATTGAATGACCGTTCTAATTATTTACAAAAATACCTCAATATCTAAGCGCCGTACAATCTATGAAAGTAGGAATCTTTGGACAATCAAATAATGAGAATACGATCAAGTATGTGCAGGAACTTGTCGAACTGTGCGAGGCGCATAAAGTGTCGATAGTCTTTGAAGAAAACTTTTCCAAAAGCTTCCACCAACTTACAGAAGATAAAAATGTAGCAACCTTTTCTGATTATAAGGATCTACATGACGACCTGGATTATTTCTTCTCGGTTGGAGGCGACGGCACATTCCTGAGGTCCATTACGTTTATCAGAGATCTTGAAATTCCTGTAATAGGCATCAACACAGGAAGGTTAGGGTTTTTGGCCAATATTCAAAAGGAAAGCATTCGCTCAGCATTTGAACAGATCATGAAAGGTCAGTTTGTTGTCCAAAAAAGGTCCTTGTTGCATGTAAGCGCCGAAGGAAGTCAGCACGAATTGGGCAATTTGAATTTTGCACTTAACGAAATAACGATCACCAGAAAAAATACGGCCTCCATGATCAAGGTGGATACCATGTTAGATAAAGAATTCCTTACAAGTTATTGGAGCGACGGTTTGATCATTTCAACACCAACAGGATCTACAGGATATTCGTTGAGTTGCGGCGGACCGATCATTTCGCCTTCATCAAAGAACATTGTTCTTACTCCAATAGCTCCACATAGTCTGGCAGTGCGCCCATTGGTTATTCCGGATGAAACCGAAATAGAACTACAAATTGATAGTCGGGCCGATGAAGTACTGCTCACGTTGGATTCCCGCATGTACACTTTAAACAACAAATCAAAGGTATTTATCAGGAAGTGCAGTTTTTATATTAAAACACTTCAACTGGAAGATCAAACCTTTATAAAAACCCTGCGTGAAAAACTCTTTTGGGGTGAAGACAAACGTAATTAAAACAGAGGATATAGTACAATTTTACGCTTAAAAAACTGTTAACCAAAAAAGAGCCTTCATTTCAACTAAATGCAAATGTATTTTTTTATATTTGCACACTATTTTTTATGATGAAAAAAATTGTAATTGTAATCCTGTTTTTCTGCTTTTCCGGTGGTGTTTTTTCTCAAATTAATGAGGCCGGAATTTTTGCAGGCGGCAGTAATTACATAGGGGATATCGGACGCACTAATTTCATTTATCCCAACAGTTTTGCCTTTGGAGCGATTTACAAATGGAATATGCACCCTCATTATTCGATCAGGGCCACTTATATTTATTCCAAAATAACTGCTGATGACCTTCAATCAAACAATTCTTTTAGAAAATATAGAAATAATGGTGACGGATTGAGTTTTAGCAATGACATTCATGAATTAGCCGTGGGTATAGAATACCATTTCTTTAAATACAGCTTAGGTAAAACAGGATACACGAACACGCCCTATATGTTTGTGGAGGCTGGAACCGTGAACTACGGAACTATAAATGACGGCCGTACCTTTAATTTTACAATGCCTTTTGGAGCAGGGTTCAAAACAAAGCTTGCCCCCGGGATCGGAATTGGCTTTGAAGCAGGTTTCAGATACACTTTCAAGGATGATATAGACAGTTACCCTTTTGATCTTGATAGCGCCAACATACAAATAAACCCTAATAACAATGACTGGTATGTATTTTCAGGAATAACCCTGGTCTTTGCATTTGGAAGAGAAGGGTGTTATACCGGAAGTTTTTAAATTGAAATTATGGATATAGTTTCACGAATAGATAAAGATTTTATTCCCAAACATGTTGCAATTATCATGGATGGTAATGGGAGATGGGCCAAAAATCAGGGATTTAAAAGAGTTTTAGGTCACCAGAAAGGTGTGGAATCCGTAAGGCAAACCGTTGAAGCCGCTGTAGAACTCGGTATCGAGGCTTTAACCCTTTATGCTTTCTCAACTGAAAACTGGAAACGCCCAAAAATCGAAGTCGACACACTTATGAGTATTTTGGTCAATTCATTAAAAAAAGAGATCAATACTTTTCAGAACAATAATATAAAACTTCAGGCCATTGGCAATTTAAAAAAACTGCCCTTGATGGCAAGGAATCAATTAAAGGAGGTCATGAAAATGACTGAAAAAAATGACGGTATGATCTTGACCTTAGCCCTTAACTACGGGGCTAAAGAGGAATTAATCAGAGCTACAAAATCCATTTCTAAAAAAATTGTTAATAATGAACTGGAAATAGAAGAAATTGATGAAAAAATTATTAATAGTCATTTATATACATTTACTTTGCCCGTCGTTGATTTTTTGATTCGAACTAGTGGGGAAATGCGTATC
>JBFFLO010000097.1:0-8380 GCA_041554895.1 Lutimonas sp.
TGATCAGCCAGAGACATCTGCATGGTATTGACGATTTGCTGAGGGCTAATGCCATTCAACATGGCTTTTTCCTTATCAATGATAAATTTATATTCAGTTTGATCGGCTTCAACCATCCAATCTATGTCGACAACATCTTCGACCTCAGAAAACTTTTCTTTTAACTGCTCCGCAATATTTACTTGCTGTTTATGGTCGGGTCCATAAACTTCAGCCACCAAGGTTGAGAGCACGGGAGGTCCGGGAGGTACTTCGACCACTTTGATGTTGGCCCCGAATTTCTGACCAATTGCCTGAATTTCAGGCCTGAAAATGGTAGAGATATAATGGCTTTGTTCGTCGCGATCACCTTTGTCAGTTAGATTGACCTGTATATCAGCTGTATTAGAGCCCTGTCTTAGGTCATAATGCCTCACCAGTCCGTTAAAAGTGATGGGTGAAGCGGTGCCCGTATAGGACTGATAATTTTCAACATAACTGCTTTCCCTGATATACTGAGCGATCTCTTTGGCAACCATATCTGTTCTTTCCAAAGTGGTTCCTTCCGGCATGTCGATGATCACCTGGAATTCATTTTTGTTATCGAATGGAAGCATTTTTACGGCGACGGCTTTGGTAAGGAACATTGCCGAAGTAGCCAGCAATAAGAATATATTGATCCCAAAGAAGGCAAAACGATACATCTTTTTGTCTAGTAGCGGATCAATGGTTTTTTTGTAAAACTTGAATATGCTTGATTCTTCGAGAGATTTGGCAGGTTTCTTTTCTTTTGTTTTATCTTCTTTTTCCCTTAGAAAAATATACCCTAAGTATGGTGTTATGGTCAAGGCAACAAACAATGAGATCAACATGGCTATAGACGCTCCTATGGGCATGGGACTCATATAAGGACCCATTAAGCCTGAAACAAAGGCCATAGGTAATACAGCTGCTATGACGGTAAAAGTGGCCAGGATCGTCGGGTTGCCCACTTCATTAATGGCATATATGGCAGCCTGTTTAAATGGCAAGCGTTTCATTTTAAAATGCCGGTGCATGTTCTCTGCAATAATAATGGAATCATCAACTACGATACCCGTGACGAATACCAGGGCAAATAGCGTGATACGGTTTAGGGTATAGTCCATAAAATAATAACTGAAAAGGGTCAGGGCAAAAGTAACCGGTACAGATAAAAACACTACCAGTCCGCCTCTCCATCCCATGGCCAGCATAACAACCAGTGACACAGAAATGATGGCAATAAACAAATGGCTCAACAATTCAGAAACCTTATGTGAGGCTGTGGCGCCATAATTTCTTGATACGGTCACTTGCACCTCATCAGGAATCAGGTCCTTTTTTAACGCTTCAATTTTGTCAAGGATGACACTTGAAACCTTCATGGCATCACCACCTTTTTGTTTTCCAATAGAAAGTGTAACAGCATTGTAAAGGTCGGGATGGGCCTCTTTATTTTCGGTTGCCTTCCCAAAACCAAAATTGACATATTCCGTGGCAGTAGCAGCTCCGTACGTAACTTTGGCAACCTGATGTAAATAAACCGGCCTGTCTTTATAAATCCCGACGATCAAGTTTTCAATGTCATCAATGGTTTTTAAAAAGTCACCGGTATGGATACTTATTTCCTGATCACTGTTGGTGATGGCACCTGAATGTGACTGAAGGTTGCTTGCCTGGATCATTTGTGCAACACTTAAAATATCCAGTTTGTTTTCTGCCAGTTTATCTTTGTCAAGCACAACACTTACTTCCTGGCTGCGCCCTCCGATAATATTGGTAATGGCTACGCCATCAACTTTTTCAATCTCGGAATTTACTTCTTCAACCAATTGTTTTAGCTGAAAATCATCATAGTTTTCACTCCAAAACGTCAAACCCAGAACGGGCACATCATCAATGGCTCTGGTTTTTACCAAAGGCATTTGAACACCTTGAGGAATTTGATCCATATGCTTGATGATCTCGTTGTATAATTGAACAAAAGATCTTTCCAGGTCTTCTCCGACATAGAATTGAACGATAAGCATTGCTTTCCCATTCATGGAAGTGGAGTAAACGTATTCAACTCCGGGCAAATTACTCACTATTTTTTCCAGCGGTTTGGCGACCTTTGATTCTATCTCTGATGGCGTAGCACCTGGATAGCCCACGAATATATCTGCAATAGGTACTTCAATTTGAGGTTCTTCCTCCCTGGGGATCAAATAGGAGCTATAAACTCCGATGATCATAAAAATCACCATTAGTAAAATGGTAAGCTTCGATTGTAAGAAAACCGATGCGATTTTTCCGGCAAATCCTTTATCCATAACTTTTTATTTAATGTTTAGTTTTGCTCCGTTATATAATTTGCCTTCTGCACTCAGTATATATTGCTCACCTTCTGAAAGACCGGAAAGCACTTCAATCTGATCTCCTACCGATCTTCCTAATTTTAGCCAACGAAGAATGGCTGTGTTTGAGGCGCTGACCGTATATATTCCTTGCAGGTCTCCCTTGGTAACTATGGCACTCTTTGGAACCATTACCTGATTGTTGGATGTCTGGGACGAAGGAAAATCTGCCGAGATGAACATGCCTGAATACAATTTAGTTTCCTTAGGTATCCCTAATTTTATCTTGACCATATATTGTCCCCCTGAATTTTGTGAAGAAGTACTGATTTCACTTACCGTGCCTGAAAGAGTTTGTTCGTTTGATTTTACATACACTTTGACACTGTCATCCTGATGCACATAAGGAATGTTTGTTTCAGGGACCATCACTTTGGCGATAAAATTGCCTGGCGCCTCCAGACTCAAAAGATGCTGGCCCGGATTAGCCATATCACCTACCTTTACAGACTTGGAGGTGATTACCCCACTGAAAGGAGCTTTTATATTGCTGTATGACAGCATGGCCTCCACTTCATTTTCCATTTGTCGTGCATTTTCCAGTTGTGCCGCAGCAATATCATACTGGGCCTTTACATCATCAAACTCCTTTTGAGAAGCACTTTTTTGATCGTATAGGACCTGAAATCTGTCCATATCCTTTTTGGCAGTATTAAATCGGGCCCGGGCCTGAATGATGCCTGCCTGTGCCTGTGCTTTTTTGGCTTCTATACCGGCATTATTGATATCGATAAGCGACTGGCCTTTGCGTACTTTATCTCCGACTTTAACATGTACCCGGGTCACATATCCCATCATGCGGGTGCTGATATTGGCAAATTGATCTGCTTCGATTTGTCCGCTTGCACTGAAATAACCTTCACTTTTTGGCAAGACTGCTGTAGCCGTCTCCACGGTGACCGGTGCTTGATTGGAAGAGGGATCGTTTTTTGAATCAGCACAGCTTGTCAGTGCTAAGGTCAGAAAAAGGCTTAGACCCAATATTTGTATGGTGTTTCTTTTTAGTTTCATCTTGTGTGTTTTTATTGAGTTAAGAATTTTAAATAGACTTTGGAAAAATTAAAATTGAAGATGGCTGTTGCATGTTCAAGTTCCTTTTCATGATATTTTGTTTCAGCATAAAGCAGGTCCTTGGATTGTTCCAGACCCTGCTTGAACCTGTTGCTTGTGATCCTGAAAGCTTCTTTAGACTGATCAAGGGCCAGGCTGGTTAATTCGATCTGGTTTCTGGAATCAGCAAATTGTCTCTTGGCTTTATTGATCTCCAATTCACTTTCCTGAATATATTTTTCTTTCTCAAGATGCGCCTTTTCTAAAAGTGCTTTTTCCTGATGGATTTTACCAATGTTTTTGTAGCCACTGAAAATATCCCATGAAAGTTGCAGCCCTATCAAATAGTTATTTGCTCCAAAGCCCATAAAAGATGCATCGTTCCATTCATAGTTAGCTACGGCATTTGCCCTTGGAATAAAACTCATTTTAGATGATTGAAACATCTTCTCCTGAGCGTTCACTGAGTATTGCATCGCAAGAAGATCTTTCCTTTGCATGTTCAATGCGTAATTTTCTTCTGCATCTATAGGGTCGAGCATCAACTCGTCAGCTGGTATGAGATATGTATTGTTGTCTTCTCCAATTAAGAAAGCCAGGTAATCTGAGACGTTTTGTATATGCGATTTCGCCAAATTCAGTTTGTGTTCCACCTCGGCTACCCTGACCTGCATATCCAGATAGGCGGCACTTTGCATCATGCCTTGTTCGAAACTGTTTTTAGCCCAAATATGATTTTGAACGGCTGTTTCTTTTGCTTTTTCAATTACTTGAAGAGATTTATGAGCCAGTTGTAACTGCATATAGGTTTTAATGGCTTCAAGCTCCACATATTCTGCGGTTCTTTGCGACTGGAGATCTGATGCTTCCAAATTGAGATTAGCCATTTTTCTTTCTTTCCAGCCATCTACATTGATCAGCGGCTGCATCAATTCGATTCGCGTATTAAAATTCTCAACATTTCCGGGATCATTGAGCAAGTCCGGATCAAAATCTGCAGCTTCAACATTCCTTTGAAGTAATTTAAAACCAAAGGCATTGAGTGGATTATTGGTAAAGGAACTGGTATTGCTCAGTCTGATTTGAGGAAGCAGTACTGCACGGGAGCTTTCATATTGTGCTTTTGCCAGGGCATAGTCTTGTTGTGAAATCTTTAGACTGGTATTTTTTTCTTTTGCTTTTGCTTTTACATCATCTAGATTGATCACTGAAGAAGATTGAGCCTGTACCTGAAGTATCATGATGAAAAACACGAGGCTTAGAATGCCTTTCAATATTGATTTTTCTTTAATGTGCATATATATATGGATTTGTTCAATTAATTTCATGCAAAGCTAGAGCCAGTTAGGGCTTGTCTGAGTAACTAAAGGTACAGATGCGGAAGTTGAAATGTTGTACAACCGCATTTATCCGATCACAGCAATCATTGCCTAATCTCTCAATAAAAGCTGCTATCAATTTAAATTGATCTGTACAAAACCTATAATTTATAGGTTGTTACTATTTTGTTATCATTTTTCTAACCCTCATATTCAGCGCTTCCACGCCAAGGGAAAAGGCAATAGCAAAGTATAAATAACCTTTTGGAATGCTCCCCACCTGCTGTCCAAAAATGACCGCGTTAGACAGATGGGCACTTTCGGTCACCAACATAAAACCAATGAGGATCAGAAATGACAGTGCCAGCATTTGAACCGTTGGATGTTTATTCACAAACTTCCCGACAGCTGAAGCGAAGATCATCATGATAAGAATAGAAAAAATCACGGCTATGATCATTATCAATAGGGCACCTTCTAAACCATTTGTCATCCCAACGGCTGTCAACACCGAGTCAAAAGAAAAAACTATATCGATCAATACGATCTGAATGACTACAGTGGAGAAGGAAGATTTTAAGTTTTTCACGGTAGGTGTATCAACCCGTTTACCTTCGACCTTTTGATGTATTTCATGGGTGCCTTTATATAGTAAAAAGAAGCCACCTCCTAAAAGAATGAGGCTCTGACCCGAAACTCCGGCTTTAAACCAGGATAGGTTTATGGAAAACAGGGACTCATTCATGGCTATAATATAAGAGACACCAATCAATAGCAATATTCTGAAGATCATGGCAAAAAAAAGCCCAATATTTGTGGCTTTCTTTACTTTATTTTTTGGAAGTTTTCCGGCGGTGATCGATATAAAAATAATATTGTCTATTCCAAGTACAATTTCCAGAAAGGTTAGCGTTAGCAAGGCTATCCATGTTTCGACGTGTAAAAATATTTCCATAATTCAGGTGATATTCAAATTCGTTTTATTCCAGTTTATAAGCTGTCCCTTTTTGTTTGAAGTTGGAGCCCTTATAATAAGCGTTAAATGAATAGGAGTTCTGTTGTACACTCGTTAATTTTACGTAAAAGGGAGTGCTGTCAAGCAGTGTTTTAGGAGCCCTTTTTGTCAATACATATTCGAACTGATCCAGCCATTTGATATTAAAGGTATCCTTGACTCCGTTAAATTCTTCAATTTGAATGCTGTCGTTGCGTATTGCATAAGACACAGCCTCCTGGTCTTCCAAGACAGTTTTGAATTTACCTTGCTTGAAATCATCCATATGCACCTTGCTCTTTTTGATACAGGATATCAAAGAGCAAAGGACTGCGAAAACGAGAAAGTAGCGCATAAGCAAGAAGTTTATATTCCAGTATAATTATGGGGTGTTATGGCTTTTAATTCATGTTTAATATCCTCACCTACTTTAAGCGTATCAATAAAATCTGCTATTGATTTTTGATTGATTTTCGCATTTGTCCTTGTCAATCCTTTTAAAGCCTCATAAGGATCAGGATAACCTTCCCTTCTTAAAATTGTTTGAATAGCCTCAGCAGCAACAGCCCAATTGTCTTCAAGGTCCTTGTCAAATGCTTCTTGATTCAATAATAATTTATTGAGGCCTTTAAGGGTTGAACTGATTGAAATCACGGTGTGCCCCATAGGAACCCCGATATTTCTTAGAACGGTTGAATCCGTTAGATCCCTTTGCAGCCTTGAAATTGGAAGTTTGGCCGATAAATGCTCAAAGATGGCATTGGCTATTCCCAGATTACCTTCACTATTTTCAAAATCAATGGGGTTCACTTTGTGCGGCATGGCCGAAGAGCCGACTTCTCCTTGTTTTATCTTTTGTTTGAAATAATTCATCGAGATGTATTGCCAAAAATCCCTGTTCAGGTCAATGATTATGGTATTGATCCTTTTTAAACCATCAAACAGGGCGGCCAAATGGTCATAATGTTCGATCTGAGTCGTTGGGAAAGAGTGGCTTAAGCCCAGGGTATCCTGTACAAAATGACTTCCAAAAGCCTTCCAGTCCTGATTTGGATAGGCTACTTTATGTGCATTAAAGTTTCCTGTGGCACCGCCAAATTTAGCGGCGAAGGGTATATCATGCAACAATTTTAATTGTTGTTTTATCCTTTCAACAAAAACGTAGATTTCTTTTCCTAACCGCGTTGGGGAAGCTGGCTGACCATGTGTCTTGGCCAGCATAGGAATATCATTCCAGTCATTTGACAGTGAACTAAGCTTGTCAATCAAAGCCTTGATTTCTGGAAGATAGATAGTTTCATAGGCATCTTTTAAAGACAGAGGAACGGCTGTATTATTTATATCCTGTGACGTAAGTCCAAAATGAATGAACTCTTTGTGCTTCTGAAGGTTAAGGTCATCAAATTTCTCCTTGATAAAATATTCTACGGCTTTTACATCGTGGTTGGTAATAGCTTCGATCTCTTTGATCCTTAAAGCATCCTGGGTAGAAAAATCCTCGTAAATGGCCCTTAACCTGCTAAAAAGATCAGGATTGAAATCTTGTAACTGTGGAAGAGGAATTTGACAAAGTGCGATAAAGTATTCTATTTCAATTTTAACCCTGTATTTAATCAGAGCTTCCTCAGAGAAAAAGGAGGAGAGTCCTTCTGTTTTATTTCTGTATCTTCCGTCGATCGGTGAAATAGCATTCAAGGTGGTCAAATTCATCTTAATTCGGTTTTTTTGTAAGTTGCAAAAGTAGGGCAAAAGTCAATTTCAGACATCATTCTTTTACAGATTTTTTAATAATTTACTTGCATGGGCTTTGTAACCATTGGTTCTTGCTTCAGCGTTTTTCTGAAGTACGGATTTTAATTCCTGATGTATCCAATCTTCCTCATTGCCCCATAGCTGTAATGTTTTCATGGCAAAGACCTGTGTGGCTGCCTTGTGCTCTTCAATAAGCCAGTCAAAATTGCAGGAAATGATCAGCTCCATTTCCTCTTTAGACAAGGCTGTTCTTTCGGCATTTTTTGTAAAATAAAAGTCACTCCACAGGCTGCAAACCTTTGAAACGGGCCTTAAGGCACTTTCATGTTTTAATTGCGACATACCCCATATAAACTCATGAATATAAGGGTTTAAAAGCGTAACATCTTCCAAACAAACAAGTTCAAAAACCCATGCAGCTTTGATATGCAGCGGGTCCTCAATATCATAAATCTTTGCGATTAGTTTTGGGATCAAATGCGGATTTTGCAGTATTTCTTTAGCGGCTTTGTCGCGATAAATTCTTTTGGCGTTTTTAATTCCATTAAGAATGATGATAAGATGCTTATCTTCCATGCTTTTTTCAAAAGGAAATTACTTTGTCAGCACCTATGATCTGTAATTTTTCACAGAATGAATTCTTTATGGGATCAACCGGCCGGCAGGAGCATTTAAAGTTAAAAAAAATTTCTATTTTTAACCTTATTTTAAAGAACAAATTAGAACAACAAATTGCTCTTTTTAGAGTTATTAATTAGAAAAACCAAGTTAATGTATAAATATAGTTTGTTTTTAATCGCTTTTGTCAGTGTTTTCATGAGTTACGCTCAGGCAGATATTAACCAAATGGATGCCGACGGTCAGCGACA
>JBFFLO010000098.1:0-8122 GCA_041554895.1 Lutimonas sp.
AAGGATAAAGCTTTTGTCGAAAAGATCCTTGCTGAATCAAAGGATATTTACCAAAAAACCCTGGAAGCCGAAAAGGCAGCAATGGAAATCATTGATGGTAGAATGTAAAGGTGATGTGAGATGAGTGAAACAAGAAGTAAACCATAAAAAAACAATTTCTTTGGAACGTATTATTCCTTTCAGCCCTGAATTATCCTATTATTTCAAGGATTTGAACCTCGATTGGTTGGAGGAATATTTTTATGTTGAACCTCATGATCACGATTTATTAGATAAATGTGAAGAGGTCATAATCAATAAAGGTGGATTTATATTCTTTTACCAAGATAACGGAATTATATCAGGTACTTTTGCCTTAATAAAAGTAACGGAAGATATATATGAATTAGGCAAAATGGCTGTAAGCAAGGATTTTAGAGGACAAGGTATCGGGCAAAAAATGATGCAATTCTGTCTCGATTATGCACGAAAAGCAGGATGGAAAAAGTTAATTCTTTATTCAAATACCTCACTTGAAAATTCCATCTATATTTATAAAAAACATGGGTTTTTGGAAGTTCCTATTGAAGGCAATAATCCCTACGCAAGAGGAAACATTAAAATGGAAAAAATTATGGGAACATCGAATTTATAATACCCCATCAAATATCATTATTTTACCAACTTTATCGCTTCCTGTCTTTTATTGACATACCTAAACCCGTCAGGGCCGAAATACCCAGCCTCTTCAAGCATGATTCGAATATCCCTGTTCCATTCTTCGATAAAAACAGTCGTATTTAATTCAATGGCATAGACCGTATTCACATGAAGCGGATAGTCTCCATTTACAGGGACCCCTTCCTGAGCATCCCACATCCCAAATGTAGTTCCGGCGCTGTGACCGTAGGTACCAAGAGGGTGCGTATAAATTGAAGGCCGAAGCCCTTCGTCTTTTGCTTCTTTTAAAGAAGCCAGCAGGGTGGCATTACCTGTCTGTCCTTCTTTAAAATTGCCTGTAAAGATATCTTGTAACCTGTTTCCTTTTTTAAAAGCCTCAACCAGGTATCCGGGCACTTTTTTTTCACCTTCTTTAGGTACATAGGCATGTTGCTGACAATCAGTATTTAGTCCTATATACGTGATCCCAAAATCACAATGGAGCAGATCTCCCGGATAAATTACTTTACTTTCTTCCCCTTTTGAAAAAGAATAAATATGACTCTTGAGCGCTTCTTCATTTCTTTGTATATCGATAGTGGGGTGAAACCAAGTACTTAAACCCAGGTCTGTCACCTTCTGTCTCAGCCACCAAACGATATCATCTGTCGTGCTCTTGCCAGGTTCAATCACTGCTGATGAAAAAGCTTCATCTATGATATCATGTGTTACCTGAACCAGCGTATTGTATAACTCCATTTCCCTTTCGGTTCGTGTTTCGATCCAGGCAATAGCCAAAGGTTCTGCCGACACCAATTTCTGTTCAAACTTCAAAGGAAGGGCTTCTTTAAACGCCTCATAATCTGTATTGACCAATCCATCTGCTATATTAAAATAGGCTGAGGTGTTGATCCCTATTTTTTCCGGGTTTCTGCTTTCTATAATATTTACCAGAGCCTGCCATTGATTTGGTTGCTTTTCTTTGTTCCAGGCGGACCCAATATTCTTTCCGACATCATAACGAGCAACAGCCAGTTTTTCAATCGTGTCATGCTCCTTGTCTCTGTAAAAGACAAGCATGGTCCTTCTTCTTGCATTGAGCCATGTTGCAGGCAGCATGGTTCGCATTACCGGATCTTCATTATATTCTCTGGAGATGATCACCCACATATCTATTCCGGTCTCATCCATTAACTTTGGTAAAAGCACATTAAACCTCTCGGCAAGGATTTCATCTTTTAATGCTGCCCTGTCCTTTTCAGACATAATTTGAGCCTGCATGGCAAAAGAAAAAAGCAAGCATATGATCAGTATTTTTTTCATGGTTGTTTTTATCTTTAATTCCTTACTTTCCCTGTAAATACACTAGCCTTTGAATTAAAAGGGTTCCCTGAGGACCTCCTGAATGAAACAATTTGACCACAATGCCAAATTGCATCCGAAATGGGTCCATTTATCTGATTCCAAAAAGGGAAGGTATTGATCCCGTTTTTCCCTTTAAACACAACAGTGAAATCATTCAAATCTTTAGATCCTCTATAGATATCTGCAGCAGTTTTTAAATTGTTTAAGGTTAATTTCCGCTTCTCGTAAAAACTCAGGTCTTCAAAATCATTGCCTTCATTAACTTTATGCAGGGCAGAATTTAGGATCACGTTTGAGAGGCCCAAAACATGGTCAATTGTTTCTGCCGAAGTTCTGGCCTCCGGAGAGGGCCTAAAGGCCAAATCTTCCGGGCCCAAACCTTCTGTTGCCCAATAATATCGAAAACCCAGACCATCTATCATCCTGGCTACAATTGCGCCTTGATCATAAGCCTCGGGAGCCTCTGGAATCTCGTAATAAGGTAATGCTCCACTGTGTTCTTGTGCCTGGCTCATAAATAAACTTATATTTAACATCAATGTTAGTATTAACCTGTATTTCATCTGGATTATTAATTTTTAATGGGTGAACCCGTTTCTTTCTTCAGACCGTATTTATCAAACAAATAAACCAAAGAGGCCATGGTCGCAGCCCCTAATTCAAGCTCGCGTTTGTTCACCGCGTCAAAAGTATCAATACTGGTATGATGATAATCAAAATAACGTTGTGAATCTGGCCTTAATCCTGCCAAAACCATTCCTTCTTTCTTAAGCGGGCCTATATCGGCACCACTTCCGCCCTTCTCAAAATAATGGATCAAATAAGGCTTAAAAAGAAGCTCCCAGCCTTGTATCTGCTCAAATTCTTCGTCACTGCAATCAAAGGAAAAACCTCTGGGCGTAAAGCCCCCCGAGTCACTTTCCAGGGCCATGATGTGTCTTTCCTGATTCAATGCAGCTTCTTCTGCATATTTCCGGCCTCCCCTAAGGCCATTTTCCTCATTCATAAACAGTACTACCCTGATACTTCTTTTAGGCTTATTCTCACTTAGCTTCATTAAGCGCAAGACTTCCATGGACTGTACAACTCCGGCACCATCATCGTGAGAGCCGTCACCCATGTCCCAGGAATCAAGGTGCCCTCCTACGACGATAAATTCATTAGGGAATTCTGATCCGGTAATCTCACCGATGACGTTATAAGATTCAACATCATCATATTGCTTGCAGCTTTGTTTAAAACCAAGCTTTAATGAGTTGTCTTTTGTCAAGGCTTCACTTAGTGCTTCCGCATCTATGGTGCTAATGGCAGCGGACGGAATTCTTTTTTCTGGCGAAAGATCGCCATAGGTCATGGACCCGGTATGAGGGTACTTATCCAAACGTAAAGTCATGGATCTTACCACTACTCCTATGGCGCCCAGCTTACCTGCTTCCATGGCTCCTGAATACCGCTGATCAACGCATCCTCCATAAGATTCAAACGTCTCAATAAGGGTTGGCTCCATAGGCCGGTTAAAAAAAACTATTTTTCCTTTAACCTTGTCGGTACCTAAATCCTTTAACTCCTGAATACCACTTACCTCGATCACCTCACCTATTATTCCTTCTTCAGGGGTTGCCACAGATCCTCCCAAAGCACATATGCTTAACTCATAGGTCTGATCCTCTGATCTAAAATAACCGCTTTCCTTTGATCCTCTCTCCCATTTTGGAACCATAACTGGCTGCAACCATACTTTATCAAGTCCCAGCTTTTCTAATTCTGACTTGGTATATGCTACTGCCTTTTCGGCTCCTTGTGAACCAGATAATCGACCTCCAATATTGTTAGAAAGGTGGTCGAGCCAGGCATAGCTCATCCCATTGCCCAGCGAACTGTGATACATGTTCTGAACTACTGCTGCATCCTCTTGTGAATGAACCAAAAAACCAATAAAAAATGTAAAGAGTAAATATTTAATTTTCATATATATATATATTTAATTTGAATTAGTCCAATAATCTACAACCAGCACATCTTCAAGTATCGGTTGAATCATCTCCCCAAAAGCTTTATGGTCAGGGTGAGGTAAATAAAGATCCCTGTCACTCTCACTGTCAAACGTAAGCAAAAACCCATGGGTAAAGCCCTTATTTAAATTCTCCGGGGAAATGTTAAGCCCCCATTCGAAATCTTTGATCTGCTTTATCTTTGAGGTGAGTTCTGAAAAGGCCCTTTCGACTTTTTCTATATCAGACTCCGTGGCTGCTTCTTTGAATTTAAAAAGCACAACATGCCTTAGTTTTTTCGTTTTTTCTGAATTTTCGGTTTCCATATGACTGATATGCTCTTGATTTTTTTCAGTTGTTTTATCTGAACAGGAACCCAAACAAATAATACCAATAAAAGCCCAAACACCTGCAACTATCCTCATTATATTTTTTTTGTGTTAAAGATACATTTCTATATGAGATATTTTAACAAATGCATATATTTATCCATATTAATTCAAAGTTGTACTCATACCGAACTCGTCTTTTAAAGATGAAGTCAGGATTCAATAAATCAAAGATTATGAATAAAATTAGTCCATTTCATCTGGCCATACCGGTTGATAACCTTTCTCTTTGCAGAGAATTTTACGGAAATGTTTTAAACTGTGAAGAAGGAAGAAGTGCAGCTCATTGGGTTGACTTTGATTTTTTCGGGCATCAATTGGTGATCCACCAAAGGCCCGAAACTGATCCGGCCCCAAAAAAAGTTTTCAATCCCGTGGACGGGCATAGTGTTCCGGTTCCTCATTTTGGGGTTGTCCTAGATTGGGAGATATGGCATGAATTAAAAACACTGCTTTCCAAGAAGAAAATTGAGTTCATTATTGAACCTTATATTCGCTTTAAAGGTCAACCTGGAGAGCAGGCAACTATGTTCTTTCTTGACCCGGAGGGAAATGCACTTGAATTTAAGTCTTTTAAAAATTTAGAGAACCTGTTTAGCAAGTAAGCCTTTCATTTACATACTATGGAATTCAACAAGGTTGGCCTCATAATATTGATCTCCCAGTTTAGTCAGCAGTGCCCTGATCACATTTGAGTCGCCATCTATTGCCAATGCAGAGTAGCCTACTTTGTTTCTTTTGCCCAAACGCATATCAATGATATTGATATTTTTGGCGGCCAGTGCAGAAAGCAGGATCAGCAAAACTCCCGGAGAATTTTCGTGCTTGGTCAAAATCATTTTTGAGCTTAAAGCAATTTTTAGATCTACTCCATCCATTTCATACAGATAAACGCCTTCTCCATAAAAATTTGGTAATTCAATGTTTTCATTATAGGTAAGCTCTAAGAATGTGTCCTGGTCTGTACCATGTATAAAATCTATGGCATTGTTCACATTGCCGTTTTCCTGCTCAAGTGTTAAAAATGCTACTGCTGTTCCATCATTGTTTGAATGTAAACGAGCCGTTTCCACATTGACTCGTTCCGATGCCAAGGAATTAAAAAGTGAAGACAATACTCCAGCCTTATCAAGATGTTTTGAAAACAATCCTTTAACTTTTTTATTGTTCCTTGGGGGGATTTCGTCAGAAACGGTCACAGACTTGTTTCCTTTCCTGATCCTTACGGCATTATAGTCACCCATTCCTGTGGCATTCTTATATATATCTATAAATTCAGAAAATGAACCTCCAAAAGAGAAGTCCGGTATGATCCTTCTACTACCATGGTGAAACCGTTGATTTAGCAGCTCTATCCCCTTATTGAGAATGGTATATTTTACCTTCAGATCATGGTCATCAAAAATGGTTCTTTTTTCAGGAATAAGTTTTGAGAAACTAACGTATTGCACATAACCCGCTTTATAAATATAGCTAAGGCTTTCTTTAAAGTTTACCCCGTAATAACGAACATGATGCGTATCTGTGCCCAATGCAACAGGTATTTGCAACTCAAAGGCGCGTTTCAGAATATTTTGAGAAGGATATACCCCTACTCCTTTAAAATCTCCTGCCATATCCACATCCAAGGCAAGATCCCTGTCGGCAATGATCTCCAATAAGGTTCTGAACTTGTTCGCCAGTGGATGAGAGCTTGTTTCAAAATTCTTTAAAACTTCTGGCACTTCCACATTCAATTTAGGGAGGTCTATATGGCCCACTACCTGGATCATATCTCCAAAAGACTCGATCATTTCGATCATCTCATTAATATAGCCGCTCCAATAAGCTTCAAGAGAACCACGCAGTTTCAAGAGCTCAAGCGCCTCCTCCTTTGACCCGTCATAAGGAAGGCCTTCAGGGGCAAAATGGACAGAACCAATCACAAAATCGGCATCCTCAGCCTGAAAGATCTTTGATCTGCTCCAAAGAAGACCCAGGTCGGCACCCATCCATTCCAACTCCACACCGTATTTTATATTGATGCGGCCTTCATATTTTTTGCGAAGATTTGCAATTCTTTTTGGATAATTGATATAAGATCGGTCACCCCTTATGAACTTAATGTTCGTATCCTTCTCTGCCTCATACCTGAAATTGGTCAACCTGGGGGAATGAATGATAAAGGTGATACTGGGATGGTTTTGCGCAATAGCTTTATCTATGATATCTTCTAACTTGTCTATCCCATGTTTCACATGATCATTTTCAGTACCCGCGTGAATGCCGTGGGTTTCCCAAATAAAATCATTCAATTTCTTCATTTTTCCGATCAATATATACGGTTAATAATCGCTGCAAACATAAGAATTGCAGTGCAGAATTAATACAGAATTAAGGGTAAATTTATAATATATGGAATTTCTATCGGCATGGCTTGGGAATTCCCCCTTGATCCTGGTTTATCTTTAAAAAATCATAGGGACCTCAATAAAAAGAATATCGGCATTTTCTTCGGCCCTAAGGCTAAAACTCTCTGCTTGCCATATCCCCAAAGCATCACGGGCTTCCAGGCTAAATTCGCCGCACTGCACTTTTCCGGATATCAGCATGATATAGACACCATGACGAGCCGATTTTATCTCATAGGTAAGGGTCTTCTCTGAGCTTAGGTCAATTCTGGAAATCCGCGCATCCTGATGTATTTTTAACCCTTGCTGACCTGTATCTTGGTAGCCACATACAAGGAGTTGCAACTTATCCTTTCTATCTTCAGGAAGAAAGGTGTCCTGATCATAGGCAGGTGTTACATCTTTCTTATCGGGAATGATCCAGATTTGAAACAAATTCAGCATCTCAGTAGATGAATTGTTTCGTTCGGAATGCACAACACCGGTCCCTGCAGTCATCACTTGTACTTCTCCTGCAGGCAGCGGCATCCATTTGTTACCCATAGAGTCTTTGTGTTTCAGTCCTCCCCGCAGCGGGATACTAATGATTTCCATATTGCGATGCGGATGTTCTGCAAAACCTGCCCCACCCTCGATAAAATCGTCATTGAGTACCCTCAAAGCACCGAATTGTACCCTTTCAGCATCATGATAATTGGCGAAACTAAATGAGTAATTAGCTTGTAACCAGCCATAATCAGCATGCCCTCGCTGATTTGCTTTGAATATTTTTGCTTTCATTTCTGTAAAGTTTATCTTAATTTATCAAGTAAGTCGTTCAATAATTTTGCTTCTTCATCTGTCAACCGCTCCATATAGTCATGAAAATCAGAAAGGTTGATCCTTTCCAGAAGATCCAACCCTTTTTTTGTGATCTTCACAAAAACCACTCTTCTGTCACTTTCACACCGGTTCCTGTCTATGAGTTTCTTATCACAAAGTTTGTCCATCAAACGGGTCGTATTCGGAGATGTTTGAATCATACGTTCCTTTACTTCAGTAACTGTGATTTGCTTTGCTGCACCTCTTAATATTCTCAGGATATTATATTGCTGCTCCGAAATATTATGAGGCTTTAACAGTTCTGTACCGATTTGATCGAGCCAACTTGCGGTATATTTGATGTTAAGTAATGCCTTCACCCTTTGATTAGGGAAAGTTGAGTTGATTTCCTTAGCCAAATCTCCCATGGTTACAGACTTTTTAAAAGATCATCACTTAATTCTTCCAGTCTCAATTCCAATTTCTTATTCGTAATGGCACCATCTTTGAAATTCTCCCCGAAAGAAGGAAAGGTCATTGATCCAAC
>JBFFLO010000099.1:0-8102 GCA_041554895.1 Lutimonas sp.
CTCTTTTTAGAGTTATTAATTAGAAAAACCAAGTTAATGTATAAATATAGTTTGTTTTTAATCGCTTTTGTCAGTGTTTTCATGAGTTACGCTCAGGCAGATATTAACCAAATGGATGCCGACGGTCAGCGACATGGGGTTTGGAGAAAATATTATAACAATAACCGTATCCGATATTCAGGAACTTTTGATCATGGAAAGGAAATTGGGGTGTTCAAATATTATTCGGCTTCAAATTCTGACTTTCCTATTATCGTGAAAGAATATGACGACACCAGCGATCTGGCAAAGGTTAGTTTTTATACGCCATCAGGCGCCTTGGAAAGTAAAGGTCTGATGAGGGGAAAGCAAAGAGAAGGGAAATGGCTCTATTATCATCCTGACGGAAAGTCTGTCATGAGTGAAGAGAACTATATAAACGGAAAACTCGATGGTGATTATAAAACCTTTTTTCCTTCAGGAGAGCCTACTGAGATCACTGCGTATAAAAACGGGTTGCTTCATGGTAACTATAAGAAATATTCCATAAAGGGTTTTCTTTATCAGGATTTCAATTATGCCAACGGCAAATTAAACGGAATGGCTATCTATTACAGCCGAAAAACAGGAGATCTCGTTAAAAAAGGGCCTTTCAAGGACGATTTAAGAGTGGGTACCTGGGAAAACTATGTAGATGGCGAATTGGTCAGTACTGAGCAGCCTGCATTAAAGCCCAAGAAAGAAGATTAGTTTTTTCCAAGGATTGGATAAGTAAATAACTTATATGTAAAGTATTACATGTTTAAAATAATGGATGCAGAGACCTGTCCTTTGATAAAAGTTATCTGATTCAATAGGGAAAATGTTGCTATCCATATAGCTTGGCTATATATCGCGATCTTTGCTTCTGGCCAAAGTCTTCATAGAAGCCTTATTTTTTTACTAATTGTTTTTCGTATCTTTGCCGACGCAATTTTTTAGTCGATGAAAAGAGTTATTGTTGGATTATCAGGAGGTGTAGATTCAAGCGTTGCTGCTTATTTACTTAAGCAACAAGGTTATGAAGTCATTGGGCTTTTTATGAAAAACTGGCATGATGATTCCGTAACGATTTCAAATGAGTGTCCCTGGCTGGAAGATAGCAATGATGCCATGCTTGTGGCAGAAAAGCTTGGCATTCCGTTTCAGGTGGTCGATCTTAGCGAGCAGTATAAAGAAAGGATCGTTGATTATATGTTTCGTGAATATGAAATGGGCAGAACCCCAAACCCAGACGTTTTATGTAACCGGGAGATCAAATTCGACGTTTTTATGGATATTGCCATGGACCTGAATGCAGATTATGTGGCAACGGGTCATTATTGCAGAAAATCAGCGCAGGAGATTGCCGGTAAAAAGGTATATAGCCTCTTAGCCGGCAAGGATAACAACAAGGATCAGTCCTATTTTTTATGCCAGTTATCTCAGGATCAATTGGCCAAAGCTTTGTTTCCGATTGGGGAGCTTAATAAGTCTGAAGTTCGACAGATTGCTGCCGAACTTGATCTTGTTACCGCTGAAAAAAAGGATTCTCAGGGACTTTGCTTTATCGGGAAAGTCAGGTTGCCTGAATTTTTACAACAGCAATTAAAGCCAAAGGAAGGAGTCATAGTTCAAATACCCAATGATTCAAATATTTACGATATAGAAATACCTGAATTCTCTAATCAGGAAGAAGCCCTGAGGTTTAATAGTCAAAAATTTCAATATGCTCCAAAGGACGGAAAAGTGGTAGGCAAGCATCAAGGAGCCCATTATTTTACCAAAGGCCAGCGAAAAGGGTTGGCAGTGGGAGGCACAGTTGAACCTTTATTTGTGATTGATACAGATGTAGACCAGAATATTATCTACACAGGCGAAGGAAAACGGCACAGGGGATTGTATAGAAATGTCCTGTTTGTAAAAGCCGATGAAATTCATTGGATTCGTGAAGACCTTTGTTTAAAAACCGGGGAGGAAATGAAGGTTATGGCGAGAATTAGATACAGGCAACCCTTGGAAAAAGCAAGTATTTACAGAGCTGAAGATGGACTGTATGTGTCTTTTGAAGCAGCCCAGTCGGCCATTACAGAAGGCCAGTTTGTTGCCTGGTACCGCGAGGATGAGCTACTTGGGTCAGGGGTGATAAGTTAGGCTCGTGACAGGCTTACTTGCAAGAAAATTGCAATAACATCCTGGATAATAAAGCAATGGAATAACGTGCTTAGTTATTTGTTTGTCGGAAGTTTTTTTATGATCAGCAATAAGATCCCTCCAAGGATCATTAATGAAGAAACCATGAGTCTAAGGCTAATAAGTTCTCCTATAAACAGGATCCCGCCGATCGCTGCCAGCACAGGTACCAGGAGCTGTACAACTGAAGCCTGAACTGAACTCAATCCTTTTAAGGCTGCATACCAGATGGTATAACCGATACCAGAGGTAACTATGCCAGACAATAAGGCCAGAAGTATACCCTTGGTGGAATAGTTACTCTCCTGAGCTAAAAAATAGAGCAGCAGGATCAAAAAAGGCAGTGACCTTAAAAAATTATAGGCCGTATCTGCTAAAGGATCCTTTGAATTTTTTCCCCTTAAGGAATAGATTCCCCAGCCTATGCCAGACAAGGCCATAAGAATAAATCCGCTTAGAGAAGGTGCAGAAGCCCCGGGCAACAACAAATACAAAAATCCGGCCAAAGCCAGAAGGATACCTGACCATTCCAAATTATTCATCCTATATCCGGAAATCAGCGAAGAAGCGATCATGGTGATTTGTACGACCCCAAAAATTATCAAAGCGCCAATCCCTGTTTCCAATGAAACATAGGCATAGGAAAAGGCAGCCGCATACATGAATAACATAGCAGCCGAGCGCCAGGAACCTTTTGATGCATCATCTCTTTTGTCTTTTGTTAAAAAAACCAGTATAATTAGAACTACAGCTCCTGATAGCAAGCGAATACTTGTAAACAGGCCAGGATCTATGGCAGCATCCTTAAGTGCCAGTCGGCAGATTACCGAATTTGCAGCAAATGCCACAAGTGCCAAAGTCGTATAGATAACGGTTTTGATAAAAGAGGTCCTTTTTTGATCCTGAGCCATATACTTGATATCTTCTGTAATTTGCTAAGATAAACATTCATAAATTGAGGAAAAGCCATTAAATTTATGGTATTAATTTACTTCATTATGGCGGCTGAAAAGAACAGAATTACCGATTTATTTCATATAAAACATCCTATTATTCAGGCAGGAATGGTTTGGGTCAGCGGGTATAAATTAGCTGCAGCCGTTAGTAATGCAGGAGGTTTAGGCTTGATCGGTGCCGGATCAATGTATCCTGATGTACTTCGGGAGCATATCCAAAAATGCAAAAAAGCTACCAAGAAACCTTTTGGGGTAAATATTCCTTTGTTTTATCCTGATCTTAAAGAAATACTGCAGATCATTCTCGAGGAAAATGTCAAGATCGTTTTTACTTCGGCAGGTAATCCAAAATTGTATACCAGCTTTTTAAAGGATCATGGCATCACGGTGGCGCATGTTGTCAGCAGTGTGAAATTTGCCTTAAAATCTGAGGAAGCTGGAGTTGATGCCATCGTTGCCGAAGGATTTGAAGCCGGAGGTCACAATGGGAGGGAAGAGACCACGACTTTTACCCTTATCCCTATGGTAAGGGAAAAAGTTGCCATACCCTTGATCGCAGCAGGCGGAATTGCAACAGGAAAAGGTATGCTGGCGGCAATGGCCTTGGGTGCAGATGCTGTTCAAATTGGCAGCAGGTTCGTGGCAAGTTCAGAATCATCGGCCCATATTAATTTTAAAAAGGAAGTGATTAAAGCACAAGATGGTGATACACAATTGACTTTAAAAGAATTAACTCCTGTCAGGTTGATAAAAAATGAATTCTATCATAAAGTGCAAGAGCTTTATAGACAGCAAGCCGGGGCTGATGAATTGAAGAAATTATTAGGCCGCGGGAGAGCTAAAAAAGGAATGTTTGAAGGTGATTTAGTTCATGGTGAACTTGAAATTGGTCAAATCGCAGGGCTCATTCATGACATCAAACCTGCAGCAGATATTGTAGATGAGATTTTAAATGAATTCAGATCGACCCGGCGGTCTATTTCAAAAATAAATATTTGAATTGACCAAGTCGGGGCAACTGGATTTGGTATTAAATTCAAGCAGCAGGCCGCTACTTTGGGATCTTAATTTCGTATAACTTTCCTGATTTATTATTT
The DNA here is from genome assembly GCA_041554895.1 of Lutimonas sp. GTDB lineage: Bacteria > Bacteroidota > Bacteroidia > Flavobacteriales > Flavobacteriaceae > Lutimonas. The sequence goes on from JBFFLO010000099.1 coordinate 4,244, forward strand.
AGTTTATTTTCTCTTAACCAAGGATTATACATTTTCAACTCTTTATAATTCGTGTCAAATTTTTGAGCAAAATCCGCAATGTTCGTAATGGCGGTATCAACCTTGACGATATAGGTTGGACCAAGTTCATACAAATCATCTTTGGTAAAAATAAACCCATATTTATCCGGGTTACTGAGAATTTCCTTGGCCGCAACTATTCTTGGAATATATCGCTCAGTGTTTTCACCTGCAAGAACATCATAATAGCTGTCGACCATTTGTTCTTTCAATCTTTTTTCTATTCCATAGTTGCCCGCGTGATAGGCAGCAGCTGCCAATGTCCAGTTTCCCAGTCTTTCCTTAGCTTCAATCAAATAATCACAGGCTGCTCTTGTGGCCTTTTCAAGGTGGTATCTTTCGTCAACATTGTCGTTGATCTCCAGGCCATTTTCTCTTCCTGCATCCTTAAGCATTTGCCACATGCCCTTTGCACCTGCAGGAGAAGTAACATTTCTAAGATCACTTTCGATCACTGACAGATACTTAAAATCATCTGGAACTCCTTTTTCCTTTAAAATAGGTTCAATCACAGGAAAGTACTTATTGGTTCTTTTGAACCATAATAAGGCATTTGACTGCCAATAAGTATTTACCAATAACTCCCTGTCTATTCTTTCCCTGATATCGGTTTTGTTCAGCTGTACTTTCTCTCCTGCAAAGCTGAGGTTCTCAGGTATTTTGAGCGCTTTAATTTTATAACTGGTCTGATTGTAGGTCAAAGTGTCTATACTAGGCCGATTTTCAGTAACACTTTCTTTTTCAGATGTTTCTGCATTGATGAAAAAAACAGCGATAATAATAATACTAACTAGCACTATGAATCGATACAATCTGCTCATGATATAGGTATTTTTAAAATTAAAAGGGATTTTCAAATGTAGCAAAATTTTCGGCTAAACGATCCTTTTCTGCCAAAATAGGGTCAATTATACCCCAGTCTATAGATAGGTCAGGGTCATTCCAGACGATAGAAGACTCACTGTCAGCACGGTAATAGTCAGAACATTTATAATTTAAAATGGTATCATCTTCGAGGCTTAAAAAACCATGGGCACATCCTTTAGGAATATATAATTGTTTTTTGTTTTCTCCACTCAGTATGTGTTTATAGTGTTTTCCATAGGTGCTGGAGTTTTGTCTGAGGTCAACAGCGACGTCTAAAATACTTCCTTTGATCACCCTGATCAGTTTTGCCTGGGCATAAGGAGGAAGCTGAAAGTGAAGACCTCTCAGGACATTTTTGTAGGATAAAGATTCGTTATCCTGTACGAATCTGTCTTTAATGAGTTTGTCGACTTTTTGTTGATTATAAGATTCCATAAAGTAACCTCTTTCATCTTTATAAACTCTTGGAGTTATAAGAATGACATCATTAATAGCTGTTTGTTCAAGTATCATCCAGTAAAAGGGTCTCTATAATTATACTTATTTTTTTAGCCATGACAATAATCATGGCATGTGTGCCACCTTCAACTGGAATACAATTTTTGACATACTTGATCGGAAAGATCTGATCCCGTGTACCATGGATGTGTATCAGGTCTTGCTGCCTTGAATAATTCTTCCAGTTGAGCATATTATGTATGGCCCAATTTAAATATTTTTCATTTCTAATACTTAAATATTTATTATATAATTCACCTTTTTTTTTCAATTGTGGGTGAAAATTATATTTAGAAAAGTCATCTATCTTCGATAATTGTCTGGACGGAAAAAGTTTGTAAATCCTCGAATTCCGGAGGTATTTTAATCGTTTTGGCAGTTCATCCTCATTTTTCACGCTTGAAATAAGGATGATTTTACGAACCTCTATAAGTCTGCCGATTTCCTGTACCAGAATACCTCCGAAAGAAACACCTATTAATACAGGGCGTTTATGGGTGATCATCTTCGCATATTTGGCGGCATAATTGGAAAGTGTTTCTTTTTCACTATCCGGCTCAAGCCATTCAAGATGGTGTAAGGCAAATTTATCGTCAGCTACTTTAATGTATTCAAAGATCCTTGAACTCGCTGCCAAACCTGGCATAAAATAGATATGTATTTTATCTTCCATTGACTTCCTGTGGCCTCAAAAATAGTAAATCTTTGGGCACAGGGAATGTTTTATTGCATAACTGTTTGTTCGGTCCATTCGAATCTTACCAGCCCGTCTTCATCCAGGTTACTCAGTTTTACGGTGTGCATTGTATTGACAAGGGCTGGATTCCAGGGAGTCTTGACTTTGACATAGTTCTCTGTGAATCCATGGATATATCCCTTTTTGTTTTCACCCTCAAAAAGTACCTCCAGGGTTGCACCAAGTTGAGACTCATAAAAAGCCCTCCTTTTTTTTACCGATAATCCTCTAAGCATTTTACTTCTTTTGTTTCTGACCTTTTGAGGAACAGCCCCTTCCATGTTAACCGCTTCCGTATTGGGTCTTTCTGAATAAGTAAAGACATGCAGGTAGGAGATATCAAGATCAGATAACAACTTATAGGTTTCAAGAAATAGTTGATCCGTCTCGCCCGGAAAACCAACAATTACGTCAACGCCTATACATGCATGAGGCATGGTCGATTTTATTTTTTTTACGCGGTCGATATAGAGGTTTGTCTGGTACCTCCTCTTCATAGCCTTAAGAAGTTGATCATTGCCACTTTGAAGCGGAATATGAAAATGAGGTACAAAGCTGTTTGAACGAGAAACAAAATCGATGGTCTCGTTCTTAAGCAAGTTAGGCTCAATCGAAGATATCCTTATGCGATGTATGCCATCAACCTTGTCGAGTGCCTGAACAAGATCCAGGAAAGTGTGTTCATGCTTTTTATTGCCAAATTCACCCTTTCCATAGTCTCCGATGTTTACTCCCGTAAGGACAATTTCTTTGATCCCTTTGGCAGATATCTCTCTGGCATTCGAAAGCACATTATCGAGTGTGTCACTCCTGGAAATACCCCTTGCCAGCGGGATAGTGCAGTAGGTGCATTTATAATCGCATCCGTCCTGGACTTTTAGGAAAGCCCGTGTACGGTCGCCAATAGAATAAGAGCCTACATAAAAATCGGCTTCATCGATTTCACAAGAATGAATTTCTCCAATATTGTTTTTTGAAAGATTATGGATATAATCCAAGACCTTAAATTTCTCTGTTGCCCCGAGAACCATATCAACCCCATCAATATTGGCAAGTTCTTCAGGTTTTAATTGCGCATAGCATCCGATGGCAATCAAAAACGCATCTTCATTCTGTTTCAAAGCTGATTTAACGATGGTTTTAAAACGTTTATCCGCATTATCCGTAACAGAACAAGTATTGATCACATAAATATCTGCAAATTCCTCAAACGCCACCCTTTCAAATCCTTCATTTTGAAAACCCCTCGCTATCGTGGAGGTTTCAGAAAAATTTAATTTACATCCAAGCGTATAAAAAGCTACTTTTTTATCGGTTGTCATACCCAAATCTTTTGCGTCGACAAAAATACGTTTTTTCATCGAAGGTGGTTTTCAATGGCATCAAAAATAAATCTAAAAATCCTGGAAGAGATCAATAACTGAACCTGGCCATTACCGGTTCGTGGTCTGACAGCCTGATTTCAAAATTTTTGTGTTGATTTACCTTAAACTTCTTATCAGAAAGTATAAAATCAATTCTTAAGGGGTATTTGTTAAAAGAGTAGGTTTTACCAAAGCCTTGGCCGGCTGCGATAAAACTATCATTCAGGTCTCCTTTTAGTTTTCTGTAGGCCCATGAAAAAGCGGTATTGTTAAAATCGCCGCTGATAATTGTTTTATAATGGCAGCTACTGCGATGATCCAGGAATTTTTCTAC
>JBFFLO010000100.1:0-8075 GCA_041554895.1 Lutimonas sp.
ATCATTTACAGGGTAGCTTAAACAATGAATTGGGAGATAGTATACCAAGTTTCAGAAGAGACCTGTACCTCTCAGCTTATGGTGAAGGTTGGGGTTTGTACACTGAGTTTCTTGCTGCAGAGATGGGGATGTATACGACGCCATACGAACGTTTTGGGCAATTGACTTATGAAATGTGGAGAGCTTGTAGATTGGTTGTCGATACGGGCATCCATGCTTTTGACTGGACACGGGATGAAGTGGTTCAATTCATGAGAGAAAACACCGCTTTATCGCTTCATGAAATTGAAACTGAAACAGACCGCTATATTTCCTGGCCGGGACAGGCTTTGTCCTATAAAATAGGAGAGTTAAAGATCAGGGAGCTTAGAAAAAGAACGGAAGCATCTCTGGGGAATAAATTTGATATCAGAGAGTTTCACGAAGTGATATTAGGACAAGGCACAGTAACATTGCCTATACTGGAAAAAAGAATCAATCAATATATCGCTAGGAAGAAGGATGGCGCGTAATATATTTAAGTGTATTGACGGACATACCTGTGGTAATCCTGTTAGAGTCATTACTACTGGAGCGCCTGAGCTTATCGGGAAGAACATGAATGAGAAAAGGCTCCATTTCATAAAGGCATATGATTGGATAAGGCAAGGTCTGATGTATGAACCTCGCGGACATGACATGATGAGTGGAAGTTTTATTTACCCACCGCATGATCCCGAAAATGATTTTGCTATTTTATTTGTAGAAACCTCTGGCTGCCTTCCTATGTGTGGGCATGGCACCATTGGAACAGTTACCATTGGGATTGAAGAAGGTCTGATCCATCCAAAAGTACCGGGCAGGGTAAAAATGGAAGCCCCGGCCGGATTGGTTGAAATTGAATATAAAGAAAAGGAGGGAAAGGTAGAATGGGTGAAATTGACCAACGTAAAAAGTTATCTGGCTGCTGAGGGATTAACCGTAGAATGCCCTGATCTTGGCGAACTGGTATTCGATGTTGCGTATGGGGGTAATTTTTATGCCATAGTTGACCCCCAGAAGAATTACACGGGCGTGCAGGATTATTCCGCCGGACAGATCATTCAATATTCTCAGTTTGTCAGAAAGAAAATTAATGAAAAATATCCGGATCAATTTATACATCCTGAAAACGAATCAATAAGAAATGTAAGTCATATGTTATGGACCGGAGAGCCACTGGACCCGATGTCATCGGGAAGAAATGCGGTCTTTTACGGGGATAAGGCGATTGACCGGTCTCCTTGTGGAACAGGTACATCGTCACGGCTTGCACAATTGCATACCAAGGGGAAACTAAAAAAGGGAGAAGACTTTATACATGAAAGTTATATTGGCTCTACTTTTATTGGCAGAATTGAAGAAGAAACAAGTATCGGGCATATCCCGGCCATCATACCCAGTGTTCAAGGTTGGGCCAAAATTTATGGATATAACACCATTATTATCGATGATGAAGATGACCCGTATGCGCATGGGTTTCAGGTTATTTAATGAAACATTGATCTAACGAATTAATGCTATGCTAAAATCATGAAAAAATGTATCGTTATTGGGGGAGGAATTATAGGTCTCTGCAGCGCCTATTATCTTCAAAAAGAAGGACATGAGGTCACTGTTCTTGACAAGTCAGGAATGGATGGAGGAGCCTCCTATGTGAATGCCGGATATATCTCACCGAGCCATATTGTTCCTTTATCAGCGCCGGGAGTTGTTAAAAAAGGACTTCAATGGATGTTCGATCCATCCAGCCCCTTCTATGTAAAACCCAGACTGGATCCTGATTTTTTAAGTTGGGCCTGGGCTTTTAATAAAAGTTGCACTCAGGAACATGTCAAAAGGTCTATTCCTGTGATCAGGGATATCGCTGTTTTTAGCCATGAGTTATATGAAGATATTGAAAAGGAACCTGGTTTTGATTTTCATTTTGAAAAGAAAGGTTTGCTGATGCTCTGCAAAACGGAAAAGATGCTGGAAGAGGAAATCAAAGTGGCACGTTTGGCAGAAGAGGTGGATCTTCAGTCAAAAGTACTGAACAAGGAGGAGCTAAGAATTCTCGAGCCCGCAGTAAATAGGGACGTGCTCGGGGCTACCTTTTATTCCTGTGATTCTCATACAACGCCAACTGAATTCATGAAGAATATGAAATCCCATCTTTTAGCCTGTGGAGTTGATATTAAAACCAATGAAAAGGTCATTGATTTACAAATAAAAGATGGTAAAATTTCTGAAGTCCTTACCGATCATGGAAGCTATAAGGCAGATGAATTCGTTCTCGCTGCAGGCTCCTGGACCGGGCTGGTTGCTAAAAAGATAGGAATGAAGCTTTTGCTGCAGGCAGGTAAAGGTTATAGAATAAATGTCGAGCGGGAAACCAATATCTCACTTCCTGCCATTCTTGCCGAGGCCAAAGCTGCTGTAACTCCTATGAACGGATTTACCAGGTTTGCCGGCACCATGGAGATCGCTGGTATTAATGATGCAGTAAATCCCCTAAGGGTTAAAGCCATCGCAAAAGCGGCTCATGACTATTATGAACAAATGTCAATTACTGAAGAAGAGATGGAGAATGCGTCCTCCGGGCTAAGGCCTTTGTCTCCTGATGGTTTGCCTTACATAGGCAGAACGCAAAAATGCCTTAACCTTACCATCGCAACAGGGCATGCAATGATGGGCTGGACAATGGCAACTGGTACAGGGAAATTGGTAGCTGAAATCATTTCAGAAGACAAAAGTTCCCTTGACTTGAACCCTTTCAGTCCTGACAGGACCTTTTAAATTTTTCATGATGAGGTATATATCTATTCCAAATACTTTATTTGTTAAAAACCGATTAAATTTTAGTCGTGTAATGAAGGCAAATCACATCGCTCTTTTGTCTTCTAATGACATGCAGGTGACCAATGCAGATGACAGCATGGGTTTTGCTCAAAATAACGATCTCTTTTATTTATCGGGGATTGATCAGGAAGAGACCATCTTATTGTTATATCCCGATGCCTATAAAAAAGAATTTAGGGAAATCCTTTTTATTAAAAAAACAGATGAGCATATAAAGATCTGGGAAGGGGATAAGCTGACCAAACTTGTTGCTGCTGAAATTTCGGGTATAAGAAGGGTCGAGTGGGTAGAAGATTTTGAAAAGATCCTTCAACTCATCGCTTTTGAAGCCGATGGTTTTTATCTTGGACATAACGAACATATCAAAAGGTCAACAAATGTAATAGAGACCAGACAAGACAGGTTGATCAATTGGTGTAAACTAAAGTATCCTTTACATGAATACCAGCGGGCCGCAAAAATAACCAGAGAACTGAGGCAAATTAAATCTAAGGAGGAGATCGAAATGATCCAAAAAGCTGCAAACATAAGTGTTCAGGGATTTGAACGGGCCTTAAGTTCAGTAAAACCTGGAATGATGGAATATGAGCTGGAGGCCGAGCTCAGTTATATTTTTTTTAAGCATGGAGCTATACGGCATGCCTTTAAACCCATAGTAGCTTCAGGAGGAAATGCTTGTGCGCTGCACTATAACAGTAATGATTCAAAATGTGCCGATGGAGAAATGATACTTATGGATTTTGGTGTATGCTACGGTAATTACAACTCAGATACTACAAGATGTTTTCCTGTAAATGGCAAGTTTTCAAAAAGACAGAAAGAGGTATATCAGGCTGTATTGAATTGTTTAAAAAAGGGCTCAAAATTGTTGACGGCAGGTACTGTTTCAGTTGAATATGAAGAACAAATGGCTAAGTTGGTTGAAATGGAACTTGTGGATTTAGGCCTGCTGACCTTGGATGATATTGCCGACCAGGACCCCGAAAATCCTTTGTATAAAAAGTATTTTATGCACGGAACCGCTCATCATATTGGCCTGGATGTGCACGATGTAGGCCTGTATTCGAGGCCCTTTGAAGCGGGAATGGTCCTGACCTGTGAACCAGGGATCTATATACCGGAAGAAGGAATTGGGTGCAGGTTGGAAAATGATTATCTGATTACCGAGAATGGAAATATCAATCTTACAAGTCAAATGCCCATAGAGATTGATGATATTGAACGGATAATGGCTCTTTAGATCAGTGATCTTTGGCATCAAGCCGCATGGTAATCATATGCTTTTTAAACCCGGCCTTTTCATAAGCTTTTATGGCCGGAATATTTTCTACGTAGACGTCAAGTCGAATTTCATAGATAGCCCTGTCGCGGCACCATTTAATTAATTCTTCAATGACCAGTGAGTTCAAACCCTTGCCTCTGTGCTCCTCGGTTACAAACATAAAACCCAGGTATCCCTGTTTTTCATGTTTTAAATAATGCCTGTCACCTTTGATCTTTGCATAACCCGAGGCGATGATGTTGCCTTCAAACTCAGCAACAATGACTTCCGAGTCAGTGGCCGTGATGAGTTCGCCTATATCATAGTAAGAAATTTGGCCTTCTTTAATTGTCGGATCCATTGGCCTTTCCGCACGGATAAGCCCTTGTTCGAAATCCCGCAAGATGCTGAGATCATTTAATGTCGCCTTTCTAAGTATATACATAACAAGGTGAAAATTTAAGGGGCAACAATTAGCCTTTACAGGAAGTATCGGCGATTATCTTCCATTGTCCATCAATATTTTTAAAGATGATCATAAAGATCCCGTCTGCATTTCCCACAGAACGCTCCAGGTGGTACTCTCCCAATACATAGTATGAAGCCCTATTTATTTTTGATATTTCCTTGATGTCGAATCTTAAAGTTCCGGTGTGTTCTTTCGAAGGATAACCCTTTTGATAACGTTCCAGGGTATTGTTCCAGCCATGAGTAACTCCGCCGCTTCCATAAAATTTCAAGTCTTCTGATTTCCAGTAGCCCTGCATAAAACCTTCCAGATCATAATTGTTCCATGCCTCCTGTTGATCTGCCATGACCTTTCTTATGGCGTCTTCATCACCGTCAGGAATAACTGTGTTAAAGGAGGTTAATAGAAGCAGGCTTATTAGTAAAAGGATATTTTTCATCATTCAAGTTATTTGGTTTTCATATAATCTTCTTTAAGAACCGCTTCCAAAGCATCAATCAGTTCCATTGCATTTTCTTCTGAGAATACCAGAGGAGGCTTGATCTTAAGCACATTGTGATCAGGACCATCGATACTCATAAGTATACCTTTGTCTTTCATCCGATCGGCCAGGTACTGGGTTTGTTTTGGCAAAGGCTCTAATTGCTCATCGGTAAGCTCTATGCCCAAAAATAAGCCCTGACCCCTGACATCTTTTACTATGGAAAACACCTTGGCCAATTCTTTTAGCTCTGCCTTTAAATAATTTCCTACGGCCAGGGCATTTTCCTGTAAACGCTCTCTTTTGACCGTTTTTAAAACCTCATTTGCGATAGCGCAGGAAACAGGGTTTCCTCCAAAAGTATTAAAATATTCCATGCCGTTGGCAAATTTGTCAGCAACCTCTTTTGTACAGACGACTGCTGCTACGGGATGACCGTTACCCAAGGGTTTTCCTATGGTTACTATATCAGGAATTACCTTGTGCAACTGAAAACCCCAGAAGGCTGACCCCATTCTTCCACAACCTACTTGTACTTCGTCAGAAATACACAATCCTCCGGCTTTTCGGGTATATTCATAGGCTTTGGGTAGAAACCCATCAGGTAATTCAATTTGCCCCCCACAACTAATAATCGGTTCTATGATAATTGCAGCGGGTGCTCTACCTTTATTTTTAAGTGCCAAAATGGTCTTTTCGACCTCTTTGGCATAGGCATTCCCGGTGCTTTTCCCCCGGTATTTTCCCCTAAAGCGATCAGGAAGAGGAAATATTTGCGTGTATTCAGGACAACCTGATCCTCCTTTTCCGTCAAATTTATAGGAGCTGATCTCAATACAGGCATTTGTATTACCGTGATAGCCCATTTCAGAGGCCAGGATATCTTTATTCCCTGTAACTACTTTGGCCATTCGAAGGGCTAGTTCATTGGCTTCACTGCCCGAATTTACGAAATGAACCACACTTAATTCAGGAGGAAAGGTGCTTAGTAATTCCTCCGTCAAAAGAGTAATGTTTTCATGCAAATACCTTGTATTTGTATTCAGTAAAGCCATTTGATCCTGGCCCGCCTTTACGACAGAAGGGTGTTCATGGCCCACATGAGCTACATTGTTTACCGTGTCTAAATAAGTTGCGCCAAATTGATCGATCAGATGGGCACCCATACCCCTGACTATTTGAAGGGGCTGTTGATATGACAGACTCATGCCTTTTCCTAAATGTTTTTTTCGATAGTCTGTTAATGTTTTGTTGTCGGGTCGGCCATGCCCTTCTAAGGACTTGAGTTTAAAAACAAGGTTAGGGTCAGGGCAAATGCTTTTCCATATGTCAATTTCACCATGATAGGCGACTCCGGGAAAATCTTTTTGGTAATCAAGCCTGGAAAGCATGAATTCAAAATGCAGATGGGGTGGCCAATTCCCATTTTCCGGGTAATTGCCTAAATGACCTATAAGCCCTCCTGCTTCAATGATCTCACCCACAACCCGGGAAGTGGCACTTTGCACAGAAAGATGACCGTAAAGACTGTAAAAAGTGAGCTCTTTAACTTCGTGTTTCAGGATGATCAGTCCGCCGTACTCCTTATCTCCTGCATCATTCTCGGCTATAACGACCTCACCTTTTAGCGGCGCATGAACTGCTGTGCCTGATGGTAACCAGAAATCAATACCCAGATGGATGGTCCTGTTTTCTTTTCTTTCATTGCCATTCTTTTGGTAAGCATCAGTGTTGTAAACAAGTCTTGGCTCTAAATACCCCCCGGCGATAATAGCCTGAGGATGTTTTTTTTGAAGTTTGTTTATTTTGAATTGAAAAAGTTCAAAATCAGGAAATTCGGTTAAATGCCCCAGCCATTTACTGGAAACACTTAGGTCAATACAGGTGCATTCTTGTGCTTTTTTTGTCGGAAAAAGTTGATCGGTCCCGATTTTTATGCCGGAGGCCCAGTAGTTGAATTTTTCTTCCTCCGGATGAGCCGAAAACCCACATGCCTTTCTAAAGCTGTAATAGGCGAAATCTGCACTGATCTCTTTCCATCTTTTTAAGACTTCCCAGGCAGGTTTTTCACTTACCTGTAAATAGACATTGCCTGGCTCTCTAATTTTGTTGAGTGCTGATTTTGTTACTGTGATAACAAGCCTCATGGCAATACAATCATAGAGGTAGCGCAATTCTTCATCAAATAGTTTGCGACCCTGGTTATAGCCTTGTACAATAGCCAGCGCAGCTGAAAGCAGGTCATTTTGTTCCATGATGCCATAGGCACAAGTAACCGCCAGATCATTGATGGTTTGTGAATAAATAGCATCTCCATAATCAATAACAGCCACTACTTCAGGATCTTTTAGGTCATTACTGACAATAAGATTATGGTCATTGGCATCATTGTGGATAACTGATCTTGGTAAGTTTTTGTAACCTTTTTGACGATCTGAAAATCTATCCTGAAAATAGGTAACAATGCTTTTTTCGTTTTCCTTAAAAATGTGTCTGTTTTCGACGGTCCACAGTGAATTGGCCAGATCCCATTCAAATACCCTGTGTGCCATTGGATGATCAAAATTTTCAAGAGCAGCAGCAAGTTTTCCGCAGCATAAGCCTAAACTAAGCCTGAAATCGTCACGCTTCGGGTTGACCTGATGGTATACTCTACCGGGAATCCAGGTCAATAACCTCACCAGTCTTATTTGGTCAAATCTGTCAATAAATGATGACAGCATATTGCCCGATTTGTCTTTGATCACCATCGGGGCCTTTATATCCTGTTTGCTCCCCTCCAAATGGCTCAAAAGTTTTTGTTGAAAATCCAAGGTTTCAGGATCCGTACCAGGTCTCGATATTTTTAAAATAAACCGATCCTCATCCTTGATGCGAATTTTAAAGTTCATATCGTATTCTCCCGGAAGGGGGCTCGCCTCTCCTTCTAAACCATACAGATCCAGGAGTATATTTTCAGCCATCCCGGATTTGATCAAATAGTCGCTATAATCTGCTTCTTGCAT
>JBFFLO010000101.1:0-8023 GCA_041554895.1 Lutimonas sp.
ATTCAGAGATACTTTTATGGCAGTTCATACAAACATTCACCGATGGAATTCCAGACATTTTACTGTGTTTCGCAGAGGAATGACAATACTGACAATCTATCTTATTGTCACCCGCGTGAATTTTATGCGAAAATGCAATTGGCTGAATAGGTTGATAATCCTGATCGATACCTACATCCATCAGCGTATCAAATAAAATATAACCGGTAAGTATTAAAACAAATATAGTCGCAGCGATCTTAAGGAATCCATTATTACTTGCCACATAGATCCAAACAATTAATGCAAGCAGCACAAGTACCACTATATAACTCATCCATGCAGTAGAGGACTTGGGCGTTGCAAGAACTTCTCCTTCAGCAGCCGCAACAACCTGTTGTACATCTCCAGCCGTAGTGTAGGCAATTATGGCCTCAATATCTTCATCAGACAATTGTGGAAAAGCCGTCATTGGCATTCCATTATACTCTTCAAAAATATCTATGGCGTCCTGGTCACCGCTGGCTCTGAGGGCATTGTTGTCTTTGATCCAAGCCTTTAACCATTCGACACTTCTTCTGTCGGCCATACCGCCAAGTGCCGGCCCGATAAGCTTTTTATCAAGTTTGTGACAAGAGGCGCAATTTGTCTGAAATATTTTTTTACCCACAGCTACCTTAGGATCTACTTCCTGAGCAGCCACGGCAACAGCCTTGGATTCGGCAGGTTCCCCACTGGTATAAGCCAAAATATCGTTAATGTCTTGTTCCGACAACTGAGGATATGGCGTCATGGGCATACCATTATATTCTTCAAAAATATCAATAGCATCCTGATCACCAGTCGCCCTCAGGGCATTGTTATCCTTGATCCAGGCCTGCAACCATTCATTTGATCTTCTATCTGCAACACCTCCCAAGGGTGGGCCGATGAGTTTCTTATCCAGTTTATGACAAGCCGCACAATTGGTATTGAACAACTTCTTACCATTTGCTGGATCGCTATCTTGTGCAGTAAGACTAAATGAGAGTAAAAAAAGGAAAGAAAGGCTGGCTAAGAATTTCTTAAATGTACTGCTGGGCATTACAATTTTCATTTGCATTGTTTACGTTATATTAAAAATCACTTTTTAGAGCGCAAAAATATTCTAATATTTATTATAATTATGATTTAAATCATGTAATATTAAAACATTGTGCAAAAATACATTTTCTTGCGTATAGACAAAGTATTAATAAACTGATGACATTAATTTATAATCATTCTAAATAAGAAAAAAAGGACTAACTCAAAATATTCTTTTAGATTTGTAAAAAATATAATTTATGGCGTATTTATCGAAATGCAGATTGTTGATTTTTCTATCTTTTCTGGTACTTTATCAGCTCGGTGCGCGGGGCCAAACCAAGGAAGGCACAGTGCGTATTGAATCAAGTGCCCATATAGATGAAATGGTAGCTCAGAAAAAAGATTACAACAAAACTTTGGAAACCTTTCAAGGATATAAAATACAAATCTATTATGGGAGGGAAAAAGAGTGTTATGAAATAAAAGATGAATTCTCTTCCTTATTCCCAGATATTCCTGCATCTATTATCTTTAGCACACCTCAATGGAAACTTCAGATCGGTAATTATCGGACCCGACTGGAGGCAGATCATGAAATGGTAAACATTAAAAAAGAATATCCGGCTGCTATTATACTGGCAACCGAAATTGACATAGAATAAGCACATTGTTTTAATTCCTAATAATCATATATGAACGAATATTTAGATGCCTCCAACAAAGATCTGAATCCTGAGGATTTCGATCTGGAAAAAAAGCTTCGACCCTTGTCATTTGATGATTTTGCGGGTCAGGATCAGATATTGGAGAATTTAAAAATTTTTGTGGAAGCCGCGAACCAAAGGGAAGAAGCACTCGATCATACCCTTTTTCACGGGCCTCCAGGCCTTGGAAAAACGACACTTGCGCACATCATCGCCAATGAATTACAGGCCAACATTAAAGTCACTTCCGGTCCTGTTTTGGATAAACCCGGCGATCTTGCCGGGCTATTAACGAATCTGGGAGAAAGAGACGTGCTGTTTATCGATGAAATCCACAGGCTCAGTCCGGTGATTGAGGAATATCTATATTCGGCCATGGAAGATTACAAGATCGATATCATGATCGAATCTGGTCCTAATGCAAGGAGTGTACAGATCAATCTGGAACCCTTTACGCTGATAGGCGCCACCACCCGTTCAGGGCTTTTAACCGCCCCAATGAGAGCGAGATTCGGCATTAGCAGCAGGCTTCAATACTACAGTACAGAATTGCTCACACATATCATCCAAAGGAGCTCCAAGATTTTGCATGTTTCCAATTCTATGGAGGCAGCCATTGAAATTGCAGGAAGAAGCAGGGGTACACCAAGAATAGCCAACGCCCTTTTAAGACGGGTTCGTGATTTTGCACAAATCAAAGGTAATGGGAACATTGATATTGCAATCGCCAAATATGCGCTTAATGCGCTTAATGTTGATCAACACGGGCTTGATGAGATGGACAATAAGATCCTTACTACGATTATCGACAAATTTAAAGGAGGCCCTGTAGGCATCAGTACACTGGCTACTGCTGTAGGAGAAAATGCCGAAACCATAGAAGAGGTTTACGAACCGTTTTTAATTCAGGAAGGTTTTATCATGAGGACTCCACGTGGCAGGGAGGTGACTGAGTTAGCTTATAAACATTTGGGAAGAATAAAAGGCTCTTCACAAGCAGAGTTATTTTAACGTGAGTTATCGAATTCATTTATGTTCACCTTGAATACTATCAATTTTACTTTATTATACAATACTGATGAACAGATATTTGAGTTTTCAAAGAATATTTGATATCAGATTTTTTGTATATTCGATCCCCTAAATGAAATTAGATGCCAATTTACATGGATTTTCACGACTTGCCTGAGGTGACCATTGAAGAATCAAAAAAAGCGCACTTACGAGATGTTTCCATCCAAGAAAAGTATAAGGTAAGGTATCTTCAATATTGGATCAATGAAAAAGAAGGAAAGGCCTATTGCCTTATCGAGGGTCCGAACAAAGAAGCTTGCAGAGCTACGCATAGAGAAGCAAATGGCATAGAGGCCTGTAATCTTGTTGAGGTAAAAGGACCTATGTATGATTTGTTTCTTGAGGATAACCAGACAATTGACCATGGTCTTGTAAGGCATTTCAATGGAGAAGTTGATAATGGCTATCGTTTTATCATGTCGCTTCAATTCATCAGGCCATTTTCATTGCCAAATCAAAAAAAGAATAGGAACAAAACAGCCGATCAATTAAAACTGGAGTGTATTGGAATAGTTGAAAAATATCATGGCAGAGACATCAATCAACCGGAAGACGACGCTTTTATTGGCATATTCAAAACCCCTGAATCGGCTCTTAATTGCAGTCTTGACCTTCGACACCTCCTACTGGGTTCAAATAGGAAAACCAAATACAAATCAATCAATTTCAAGATAGGCCTGTGCGCAGGGCAGCCCGTGACCGAAGATCAGGGCTTTTTTGAAGAGGCACTTAATTTAACTAAAATACTCTGTAGCACAGCCCGCATATCGGAAATCAATACTTCCCGGTTTTTTTCTCTATTATCGAAATCAGAAGATCAAATAGCCGAAAACAATGGCTTTCGTATCATTGAGGACCAAGATGTTGGATTTTTGCTGTCATTATATGGATTTGTTCGAAACAATCTGGAGAAAGAAACTTTGAGTGTTGATCTGCTTGGTCGTGAAATGGCTGTATCCAGAGCTCAGTTATACAGAAAAATAAAATCCTTAACCGGGGTCTCTCCCAATCACTTCATCCGCGACCAACGACTTGACAAAGCCTTGGAGCTCCTTAAGGCGGGAAATTCAAATATTTCGGATATCGCACTTGCCGTTGGCTTTAATAATCCTTCATATTTTTCTAAATGTTTTCAAAATAGATTCGGGATAAGTCCGTCAAAAATCAAATGAACTTATACGACCCTTTGAATCATTTACTGCCATTTATGATTCCATCGTGGTAGCATCAACAAGCAATTGGAGCGATCCCACAGAAGGTCGCTGCTTTCTTGGCAGATGTAGGGTCCTTCGATGCTTAGATATGAACAAAATTGTATTTTAGCCATTAAAGAACTTACCTTAAGGAGTTGACACAAAAAGAAACATACAGCGACTGGATAAAAAAAGAAGCAAAGCGTTTAGGTTTTGACGCTTGTGGAATATCAAAAGCTATATTCCTTGAAGAAGAAGCGCCAAGACTCGAAGCCTGGTTGCAAAATGGCTTCCAAGGAGAAATGCGCTACATGGAAAATCATTTTGAGAAGCGGCTAGATCCCAGGCTGCTTGTACCCGGTGCCAAAAGTGTTATTTCATTATTGTATAATTATTACCCTTTGGAAACACAAAACAAACAGAGTTACCAAATTTCAAAATATGCTTATGGAGAAGATTACCATCTTGTCATCAAGAAAAAATTAAATGAAATGGTTGATTCCATGCAACAGATCATGGGAAAATTCAACGCAAGGGTATTCACTGATTCTGCTCCCGTCATGGAAAGGGCCTGGGCCCAAAAAAGCGGTTTAGGATGGTTGGGTAAAAATTCGCTGCTTATTAACAAATCGAAAGGCTCCTTCTTTTTTTTAGCGGAGATCATCCTCGATATGGAATTTAGCTATGACTCTCCTTTTAAATCGGACCATTGTGGTACCTGTACCCGATGTGTTGATGCCTGTCCTACACAGGCTATTTTGCCAGACAATACGGTTGACGGCAGCAAATGTATATCCTATTTTACCATCGAATTAAAGGAGGAAATCCCTGCTCAGTATAAAGGTAGCTTTGAGGACTGGGCCTTTGGCTGTGATATCTGCCAGGATATATGCCCTTGGAACAGGTTCTCCGAGCCGCATAGAGAAGAAAAATTTCACCCGGATAAAAGGTTATTGCAATTCGAAAAGGACGACTGGGAAGAGATCACTGAAGATGTTTTTAAAGAAATATTTAAAAGGTCTGCAGTAAAAAGAGCAAAATTCAGCGGATTTCAACGAAATATTGACTTTCTAAAAAAATAGAATTCGGCACCCTTCTATTGTCAAAAAAATTAACTTTGCTGGTTTAGTCATAAAACTCACATCATGGGATCCAAAATAAAAAAATCAGACGCTTTAGCTTATCATCAATTTCCGACGCCAGGAAAGATCCAGGTCATTCCAACAAAAAAGCATGCCACCCAAAGAGATCTCTCGCTTGCTTATTCTCCAGGAGTCGCAGAACCTTGTTTGGAAATTGAAAAAGATCCCCAACAGGTTTATAATTATACTTCCAAAGGGAATCTGGTAGCGGTTATATCAAATGGAACGGCAGTTTTGGGCCTTGGTGATATCGGCCCGATGGCATCCAAGCCTGTAATGGAAGGCAAGGCCTTATTATTCAAAATATTTGCGGATATAGATGTTTTTGATATCGAAGTTGACACAAAAGATGTGGATAAATTTGTAGAAACGGTAAAAAATATCGCGCCGACTTTTGGAGGGATCAACCTGGAAGATATTAAGGCTCCCGAAGCTTTTGAAATTGAAAGAAGGCTAAAAGATGAATTGGATATTCCTGTGATGCACGATGATCAACATGGAACTGCCATAATTTCGGCTGCAGCCCTAAAAAATGCATTGGAAATAGCCAATAAGAAAGCCTCAGAAGTCAACGTGGTTATCAACGGAGCAGGTGCTGCAGCAATATCCTGCACCCTTTTATATAAAAAATTAGGTGTCCTCGAAGAAAATATTGTCATGTGTGACAGTAAAGGTGTCTTGAGAAATGACCGTAAGGACCTCAACGAGCAAAAAAAGGAATTTACCACCAACAGAGATCTTTACACATTGGAAGATGCCATGAAAAATGCAGACGTATTTATTGGTCTTTCCGTTGGAAATATCGTAACCCCCGACATGCTGCTGTCCATGGCAGAAAAACCCATTGTTTTTGCACTTGCGAACCCTGATCCTGAAATTGCTTACCAGCTGGCCGTGGACACAAGAAATGACCTTATTATGGCAACTGGAAGATCAGATCATCCCAACCAGGTCAATAACGTTTTAGGCTTCCCCTTTATTTTTAGAGGAGCCCTTGACGTGAGAGCCACAAAGATCAATGAGGAAATGAAAATGGCAGCGGTGCATGCCCTGGCCGATTTAACAAAACAAAGTGTTCCGGAACAAGTGAACATTACCTATAACAAAAAGAACATCACTTTTGGCAGAGATTATATCATACCCAAACCCTTTGATCTCAGGTTGATCAGTGAGGTTCCGCCAGCCGTGGCTAAAGCGGCCATGGATTCCGGAGTCGCCCAAATACCTATTAACGACTGGGAAGCATATCGGGAATCACTGGTTGAAAGGTTGGGCACCGGAAGTAAACTGATGAGGCTTTTGACCAGTCGCGCAAAGTCTGAGCCAAAAACAGTTGTTTTTGCCGAAGCTGACCAGCTGAACGTCTTAAAAGCGGCACAAATAGCTTATGACGAAGGTATTGCTATCCCAATACTTTTGGGAGATAAGATAGCTATAGAAAGTTTGATGAAGGAAATACAGTTCGAAGGAGAGATTTCGATCATTGATCCAAAATCAAAAACTGAGGAAAAAAGAAGAAACGACTTTGCCGAGATTTATTGGAAGAAAAAACAACGGAAAGGAATGACCTTGCTTGAGGCCCAAAAATGGATGCGGGAACGCAATTATTTTGCTGCCATGATGGTCAATGAAAATCAGGCAGATGCACTTGTAACAGGCTATACCAGAAGTTATCCAACTGTTGCCAAGCCCATGATAGACCTGATAGGAAAGATCAAAGGAATCAGAAGAATAGCCGCTACCAACCTTATGCTGACAGAAAAGGGATCCTTATTTCTTTCAGATACAGCCATGAACATCAATCCTAATGCCAAAGAATTGGCAGAGATCACCCGGATGACAGATAAAACAATGAAAATGTTTGGCCTTACGCCAAATCTGGCACTGGTGTCGTTTTCAAATTTTGGCTCCTCTAAATCAGAGTCCGCGACAAAAATGTCTGAGGCTGTTAATTATCTTCATAAATATTTCCCTAAAATCAACGTAGATGGAGAACTTCAGGCAGACTTTGCCCTGAATGGAGAAATGAGAAACGAAAAATTCCCTTTTTCAAAGCTACAGGGAAAAAAAGTCAACGGACTCATCTACCCAAATCTGGAATCTGCGAATATCAGTTACAAATTGTTAAAGGAGATTCATTCGGCTGATTCTATCGGCCCAATTATTATGGGATTGCAAAAACCGGTCCATCTGATTCAACTTGGAGCAAGTGTTGACGAAATAGTCAATATGGTTTGTATAGCAGTAGTAGATGCTCAAAGCAGAAAAAAATAGTTTTAACTTTAAAACGTCATAAAAAAAGAGGGAAAAAAAACCGGGCTTGAATGTGCCTGTGTAAAATTCCTTGATAAGTGGGCCCAAATGTTATTAAATTAAGCCTGACATTTTCATTTAAAGTGCATAAAATTATTACATTTGACTCCATCGCGATTCAAAATTTATGATTACACATATCCAAGGAAAAATGGTTGAGAAAAATCCCGACCATGTTGTTGTTGAATGTAATGGTTTAGGATACCACGTAAATATTTCTCTCCAGACATTTTCAAATATTCCGGACCAGGAAAACCTGAAACTCCATACCCATTTGGCAATAAGGGAAGATGCCCATATTTTATATGGTTTTTACAGTAAAACGGAAAGAGAAATTTTTAAAATGCTCATTTCTGTTTCAGGAGTTGGGCCAAGCATAGCCGTCACTATGTTATCCTCAATGGACACGGAAGAAATTCAGCAGGCTATTGGCAGTGAGGATGTTTCCAAGATCCAGTCTGTAAAAGGAATAGGGCTAAAAACGGCACAACGGGTCATTGTGGATCTGAAGGATAAAATTTTAAAATCTTATGAAATTTCAGAAGATTTA
>JBFFLO010000102.1:0-8018 GCA_041554895.1 Lutimonas sp.
GACCAGTTCTTGCGATACCGGTTTGTACCTCATCTGCTATAAAAAGAACATCATTCTTTTTACAAATGTCCAGGGCCTTCTTAAGGTAGCCTTCTGACGGTACATAAACACCTGCTTCACCTTGGATCGGTTCTACCAAAAATCCCGCTACATGATCATTTTCTGTAATGGCCTTTTCAAGCGCTTCAGCATCATCATATGGAATTTTGATAAATCCCGGGGTATAGGGGCCGAAATTCTTTTTTGCTGTTTCATCATTGGAAAAAGAAATAATCGTTGTCGTTCTTCCATGAAAATTATTTTCACAAACAATTATTTGTGCTTTTTCTTCGGCGATGCCTTTCTTCTCATAGCCATATTTTCTGCATAACTTAATCGCCGTTTCAACCGCTTCTGCTCCTGTATTCATAGGCAGCACCTTGTCAAACCCAAAAAAATCAGTAACATACTTTTCATACTCACCCAATTGGTCATTATAAAATGCCCTGGAGGTAAGGGTCAGTCTTTCAGCCTGGTCTTTTAAGGAAGCAATGATCCTTGGATGACAATGGCCCTGATTCACTGCAGAATAGGCCGATAAGAAATCATAATATCTTTTACCCTCAACATCCCATACATAAACGCCTTCACCTTTGCTTAAAACGACGGGTAGCGGGTGGTAATTATGGGCCCCGTGTTTTTCTTCAAGTTCAATAGCTTTTGCGGATTGGTTTTGGTCTTTTATCAACATAGAAAAATGAATTTAATACCATGGTTTGAAAACCAATATGGTATATTTTTAAATACACAATTCCTTCTTTGGGAGAGAAATCATCCTGGAACAACAAAAATATTAAAAATTTTGATGACAAAGTGATTTTTTCGGGACTCACTTAACTAATTCACACATTATTTTAATGATAATATTTAAAACATTATTTTTAGCCTAAATTATTGGATGAACTATTTAGCACATATATATCTCTCAAAAGATGAAGAACTCATCAGCATAGGTAATTTTATGGCTGACCATATAAAAGGGGACAAGTTCAAATTATATTCACCCGATCTACAAAAAGGCATATTGCTTCACAGACAAATTGATTCCTTTACTGATGCCCATGAATTGGTAAGGAAAAGCAAAAGAAGGTTAGACGATAGTTATGGTTTGTACAGAGGGATCATTATCGATATTTTATATGATCATATGTTGGCGAAAAACTGGCATTTATATTCAGAAAAACCCCTTGGCGAGTATACAAAGGCTTTTTATGGGAAACTGAACCGTCATTATGAGGTTTTGCCGGAAAAAGTACAACATATGTCTAAGTACCTTATTAAAGACGACTGGTTATTAAGTTATGCAGAAATAGAAGGCATCCAAAGAGTACTTGAAGGGATGAACCGAAGAACAGGAGGAAGATCAAATATGAACCTTGCCATAAATGACTTGTTAGAGCATTATGATGACCTTGAAAGCGATTTCACGGTCTTCTTTAAAGAACTGATCGTTTTTTCGAATGATAAATTAATAGAAATCAAAAAAGCATATGACTAGAAACTATTTGTTAAGATTTGCCTTGTTCAGTTGTTTTTTCCTTTTTCTTGTTCAGTGCAAGGAAAAAACAGATGGGAGTGAAGCGCAACTTGGCCTGGTTGCCGACAGTGCCATGGTTGTTAGCGCCAGGGAAGAAGCTTCTGCCATTGGAGTATCGGTATTGAAAAAAGGCGGAAATGCCTTTGATGCTATGGTTGCAACGGATCTTGCATTGGTAGTTGCCTATCCATTCTCAGGAAATATTGGCGGTGGTGGATTTACTGTATTCAGAACGGCAAATGGTACAACCGGAGCGTTGGATTACAGGGAAAAAGCCCCCCTTGCTGCCCACAGAGATATGTACCTGGATGAAAATGGTGAAATTATTCCAGATAAAAGTACCTTAGGTGCTATGGCTATTGGGGTTCCGGGTACTGTTGCAGGACTTTTTGAATTGCACGATACATATGGATCAATACCAATCTCAGAATTGATACAGCCGGCAATAGATCTTGCTAAAAGAGGCGTTGTTGTAACCAAGAATCAAGCTAATAGAATAAACTATTGGCGTAAATTTTTTGAAAGGGCCAATGGCCGAACTATTTTTTTGGATAAAGAATGGCATGAAGGTGATACGATCAAATATCCTGCACTGGCAAGAACTTTTGAAAGGATTCGAGATAAGGGCAGGAAAGAGTTTTATGAAGGGGAAACGGCAGAGTTGCTTGTAAATTATGTACAGCAGTTAGGAGGGATCATTACTATGGAGGATCTTAAAAAATATCAGGCTGTATGGCGCGACCCCATCATATATGATTATAAAGGCCATACCATCATATCGATGCCCCCGCCTTCCAGTGGAGGGGTATGCGTTGCCCAAATATTGAAAAGTATAGAACCTTATGACATTGGCCAGTATGGTCATAATAGTGATAAATATATTCAGTTACTTTCAGAGGCAGAACGGAGGGTTTATGCGGACCGGGCTTTTTTTCTTGGTGACCCTGATTTTACTGATATTCCAATCGACACCTTAGTTTCAAGTCACTATAACAAGAACAGGATGCTTGATTTTTCATGGGATAGGGCAACCCCCTCATCTGAAGTAGGCCATGGCGACATAGATATAGTCGAGAGTAATGAAACTACTCATTATTCGATTGTTGATGCGCACGGCAATGCTGTTTCGGTAACAACTACACTTAATGGAGCTTATGGATCAAAGGTTTATGTCGAAGAGGGAGGTTTTTTTTTAAACAATCAAATGGATGACCTGAGTTCAAAACCAGGCACTCCCAACATGTTTGGCTTATTAGGCGCAGAGGCTAATTCAATTGCCCCTGAAAAAAGAATGTTGAGTTCGATGACCCCGACCATTGTTGAAAAAGAAGGGAAGTTATTGATGGTGGTTGGTACTCCCGGAGGGTCCACAATCATCACATCCGTGTTACAAAATATCCTTAACGTTATTGAATTTGACATGGGTATGCAAGAATCAGTTTCAACAGCGAGGTTTCATCATCAATGGTTGCCGGATGTTATCACATTTGAAAAATCGTTTGACACCATTCATTTTCAGTCACTAAGGGATAAGGGTTATCAACTTAGTCGGGAAGCATCAAAAATCATCGGGAAGGTCGATGCTATCTTGGTTTTGCCTGATGGCAGGTTAGAAGGAGGCGCTGACCCAAGAGGAGATGATACTGCTCTTGGCTTTTAATCATTTTTAAAGATGAAAATAATACATTTGTTTTTAAATATGAATTCTATGTGATTTTCTCTTTTAAATTAGGAGAGAGATGTTTTAACATCAAAATTAAATTTCCAAATGGAATTAGATAAAAAAAATAAACATACCGTATGTATCCATCAGGGCCAGATTAAGGATGAACAATTTGGAGGAGCTGTTTCTCCTATTTATTTGGCTACTTCCTATCCATTTCTTGATGTGGAAGAAAAGCGCTATCCCAGATATTTTAACACCCCTAATCAGGAGGTCATAGCCGATAAAGTAGCAGCTCTGGAGAATGCTGAAAAGGCTTTGCCGTTTTCAAGTGGGATGGCGGCTGTTAGCACGAGCCTCTTTGCTTTTCTTGAAAGTGGAGATCATGTTGTTTTTCAAAATGAGATTTATGGAGGCACCCACCATTTGATCCAAGAAGAGTTTTCAAGATATGGCATTGAGTATTCCTTTACGAAAGGATTGGAAGTAAACGATTTTGAAAATGAAATTCAGGATAATACCAAGGTCATTTACCTGGAAACCCCCTCAAACCCATTGTTGAGCATTACAGATATTCAAGCAATAGCAGCACTGGCAAAAAGAAGGGGTGTCGTAAGCATGATAGACAATACTTTTGCTTCTCCCATCAACCAGACGCCAATAGACCTGGGGATCGATCTGTCAATTCACAGTGCCACCAAATATTTGAGTGGTCATAGCGATATCAGTGCCGGGGTAGTTGCAGGAACCAAGGAGCATATTGACAAAATTATGTACAAGGGCCGGAATTTTGGAGGGAACCTCAGTGATTTTATGTGCTTTTTATTGGAGAGAAGCATCAAAACACTGGCCTTGCGAGTTGAGAGGCACAACTTGAACGCACAATTCGTTGCTGAAGCCTTAACGGTGAATCCATTGATTAAAAAAGTTTTTTACCCTGGTTTAACCTCACATCATAATCATGACATTGCCCGCAGGCAGATGCATGGTTTTGGAGGCATGCTTTCTTTCGACCTTGACGAATCCCTGGATGCTAAATTATTTCAGAAAAAACTGAAGATGGTTAAACCTTCGATGAGTTTGGCAGGGGTAGAAAGTACAATTATACAGCCAAGTTTAACTTCTCATGCCTTACTATCTCCACAAGAGAGAAAGGCCCAGGGTATTTCTGACAATTTATTAAGATTGTCAGTTGGACTTGAAAACAAAGAAGATATATTGACAGACATTGAACAGGCCATAAAATATTGTATATGATTAAACTAGATATATTAGCGATAGGAGCACATCCTGACGATGTTGAATTGGGATGCGCAGCCACCCTGGCAAAGGAAATATCAAGAGGAAAGAAAGTAGGGATCCTGGATTTGACCCGTGGTGAATTAGGTACACGGGGGTCTGCAGACATTAGAGATGCAGAGGCCTCAAAAGCTGCTGAATTACTTGGTGTAACCATAAGGGAGAACCTTGGGTTCAGGGATGGGTTTTTTGTCAATAATGAATTTCATCAGATGGAAGTTGTTAAAATGATCAGAAAATATCAACCTGAAATCGTTTTGTGCAATGCTGTTCAAGACAGGCATATTGATCATGCTAAAGGAAGCAGTCTTGTTTCTGATGCCTGTTTCTTATCTGGCTTGAGGAGAATTCAAACAGCGTTTGAGGGTACAGATCAAAAAGCCTGGCGCCCAAAACTGGTATACCATTATATACAGTGGGAAAATATAAAGCCTGATTTTGTGGTTGATGTGACAGGTTTTATCGACAAGAAAATTGAGGCTGTTATGGCTTATTCATCACAATTTTATGATCCTAATTCTAAAGAGCCGGTATCACCCATTTCGAGCCAAAATTTTTTGGAATCAATTAGTTACAGGGCGAAAGACCTTGGCAGGTTAATTGGCACAGATTATGCAGAAGGATATACAGTTGAGCGGTTTGTGGCTGTTGACAACCTCGACCAGTTGATCTAGGCTTGAATGATTAGATTTTTTTGCTGGAAAATAATTGATAAAAATTTATTTTTTGTTTGAAGAACTGACGAAATAGATTATATTTGCACCCGAATTTGCAGTCTGTAAATTCAAAGTATCACGGTGGTTGTAGCTCAGTTGGTTAGAGCATCGGTTTGTGGTACCGAGGGTCGCCGGTTCGAGCCCGGTCTTCCACCCAAACGAAAAAACGTTCAATAGCTATTGAACGTTTTTTTTATTTGGTATTAATGCTTTGTTAATCTTTTGAAAAAGAATTTATTATTCCAAAAAATTGAATATTTTTGCCCACATTAAAATTACTTAAAATGAAGATATTACCTACTGTATTTGTGTTTATGATGATGAGTTTTTTAGTTTCTGCTCAGTCATCAAATGAAGAAGCAATAGCTCTTGAAAAGAAGATCATCGCTAAGGCAAAGCAGATTGGTGATCCAAGTATTGCGGCATTTAGTATGTATAAATTGATCGCTTTAGAAGGAGAAAACAGTACGTATAAGGATAGCTTAACGTATATGTATTATTCGGCAGGTAAATACGGGTCTTGTTTTATGATGGCAAATGAGGTTTTAAAGAGGGACCCTAAGAATAAAGATATTCTCGAACTTAAGGGGAGTTCCCTTGAATCTTTGGGAGCCTTGGATAAGGCAATGGAAGTATATGCAGAACTATTTGCAATAACCAACAATAATTATCACGGTTATAATTTGTCAAAATTGCAGTTGTCAATGAACAAATTTGAAGATGCTTATGCAACCATCAAAAAAGTAGAAGGACTAAATGATTCTGGAAAAGTATTTGTTACTTTTTCGATCAACCAGACCCATACACAGCAAATAGAGTTACTTGCAGCTATTCCTTATTTAAAAGGTTTGATCGAGGAGGAACTGAAAAAAAATGATGAAGCTAAAGTAAGCTATCAAAAAGCTTTGAAAATTCAACCGGAATTCGTTCTTGCAAAAGAAAAATTAGACAAGTTTAACTAATGTTATCTGTTGGTTAAAATCTTTTCTTTTAAATATTTGGCCGTATATGAATGTTTGCTTTTGATCAATTCCTCTGGAGTTCCAAAGGCGATAACATTCCCTCCGGCTTTACCTCCTTCAGGACCCAGATCAATTATATAATCTGCACATTTGATCAAATCAAGGTTGTGTTCGATCACAATGATGGAATGCCCTTTATCTATTAGGGCATTAAATGATTTCAGCAACTTATTGATGTCATGGAAATGCAGACCCGTCGAAGGCTCATCAAATATAAAAAGTGTCTTTTCCTTGCTATTGCCTTTTACCAAAAAAGAGGCTAGTTTAATTCTTTGTGCCTCCCCTCCAGACAAGGTGGAAGAAGCCTGGCCAAGCTGAACATAACCCAATCCGACATCCTGCAGCGGCTTTAGTTTGTTTACGATTTTTTGTTGTTGGTGTTCCGTGAAAAAGAGAATGGCTTCATCGACCGTAGTTTCCAGGATATCATTGATATTCTTCCCTTCAAAGTCGATTTCCAGAACTTCTTTTTTAAATCGTTTACCCTTGCAAGTTTCGCATTCCAGATGCACATCGGCCATAAACTGCATTTCTATGGTTACCTCTCCTTCACCTTTGCATGTATCACAACGTCCTCCATCGACGTTAAATGAAAAGAACTTGGCTTTATATCCTCTTAATTTTGAAAGTTTCTGATCTGTAAATAGCCCTCTTATATCATCATAAGCTTTGATATAAGTTACCGGGTTGGACCTGCTGGACCTGCCTATAGGGTTTTGGTTGATAAATTCTATATTTTGCAATGAATTAATATCTCCCTGAACAGCAGAGTATTGCCCTGGTTTTTCTCCGTATTTATGGATGATCTTTTGAAGGGCAGGGTATAGGATATTCCTGATCAAAGTGCTTTTCCCACTACCCGATACTCCGGTGATCATGGTAAGTGAATTCAGGGGTAACCTTACATCTATGTTTTTTAAATTGTTCGCTCTGGCTCCGAGGACCTCTATATATTTTTTTGATTGTCTTCGTTTTTGGGGAACTGCTATTTTTAAAGTGCCGTTGAGGTACTTGGCCGTAAGGGTGTCAGCTTGAATGATTTTTTCAAAAGGGCCTTCGGCAACAAGTTCACCACCAAAACTGCCTGCTTCCGGACCAATGTCAATGACATGATCAGCCACCCTTATGATATCTTCATCATGTTCAACAACGATCACTGTATTTCCCAGGTCTCTTAATTTAAACAGGACCTTTATTAACCGTTCTGTATCCCGGGAATGCAATCCTATGCTAGGTTCATCCAGTATATACATGGACCCAACCAAACTGCTTCCAAGAGATGTGGCCAGGTTGATACGTTGACTTTCTCCGCCGGAAAGCGTATTTGAATTCCTGTTCAAACTGAGATAATTCAAACCAACATCATTCAAAAATCCAAGTCTGTTTCTAATCTCGATCAACAGTCGTTTGGCAATTTTTTGCTCGGAATCAGAAAGTTTAATATGATTGAAAAAGGCGAGAACTTCATCAATGGGCAAGTCTACAAGTTGTGTAATATCTTTTCCATGAACTTTTACAAAGGTGGCTTCTTTTCGAAGTCTTTTGCCCTCACATGTATCACATTTCGTTTTGCCTCTGTACCTTGAGAGCATCACCCTGTACTGAATTTTATAACTTTTTTCTTCTAAGTGCCGAAAGAAGTCATGTAATCCGTGAAAATGTTTATTTCCATTCCAAAGCAGTTCATATTGCTCAGCACTTAATTCAAAGATAGGTTTGTGAATAGGGAAACCGAATTTATA
>JBFFLO010000103.1:0-8003 GCA_041554895.1 Lutimonas sp.
GCGAATCATGAAAACCCATACCGAGCCTTTCGGCTCGGGCTTTTTTTGTTTTCAAATCGCTTACGAAAGTGAACTTTCGACGCTTTTGAAAACAAAAAACCCACAACTATCGTTGTGGGTTTTAACTTTCGCGGAGAAAGAGGGATTCGAACCCCCGGAGGTGTGACCCTCGCTGGTTTTCAAGACCAGTGCATTCGACCACTCTGCCATTTCTCCAAGAGTGTATCTGATTGCTCAAATGCGAGCGCAAATATAATACCTTTTTTGTTTTACTAAAACATTTTAGGTTTTTTTCTTGAATTTAATTATCCGCAAATTATAGTACATTTATCACCAAATTTTTTTCGTGGAATTGGAATTAATACTTTTGGCAATTGTAGGGCTGGTAACCGGTGTGATTAATACCTTGGCCGGTGGAGGATCGCTCCTTACATTGCCGATGCTCATTTTTTTAGGCCTTCCACCAAGTGTAGCAAACGGAACAAATCGTATAGCGATTTTAATTCAAAGCATCTTTACGAATATCGGATACAGAAGCAAAGGCGTAAAGACCTATCCATTTAGTATCTATTTCGGGATTTCCGCAACCTTTGGCGCCATATTAGGAGCGCAGTTGGCCATTGAGATTGACGGTGATTTATTCAACAAAATTCTCGCTATCATCATGGTCGTCGTTGTGGGCTTTCTTGTGTTCAAGAAAAACACCAAAATTGAGGATATTGCCGAAAGGTTAAGTGGCAAGCACCTTTGGGTCAGTATTGTTCTTTTCTTTTTCATCGGGATCTATGGAGGGTTTATACAAGCTGGAGTTGGATTTTTGATGTTGTTGGTACTCTCGGGCATCAACCATTTTTCATTGGTAAAGAGCAACGCTATAAAAACTGTGGTTACCGGGATTTACACCATTTTTGCGGTGGTGATTTTTGTTTTGAATGACAAGATGAATTGGGAGTATGGCTTGGTCCTTGCTTCTGGAAATGCCCTCGGAGGCTGGTTTACCAGCCGATGGTCGGTTCGAAAGGGAGATGGCCCCATAAAAATATTTTTGATCATTATGGTTATTGCCATGGCAATCAAATTGTGGTTCTTTACCGACTAATATCAAATCGGGTAAAATGTTGTAAGCTGCCTTCTTCCACTGTTACCTCTTTTACTTTTGATAAAGGAGATCCCTTGTAAAGCCAAGCTATAAATGATTTTAAATTTTCTTCCTCGCCCTGGGCTTCAACAACAACACTGCCGTCTTTTTCATTTTTTACGCTTCCAACTACTGCATAGGCAACGGCCGCTTCCTGGGTGTATTTTCTAAACCATACCCCCTGAACTTTTCCTACAACCTGAATACGGTAGTTTTTTACCATGCTACAAAAATAGTTTAAAGTTTTGAATTTATACCTGAGGTGATCGCAGGTGAGGTGCTCACTTCCCATCACCTCAAAACTTCTCACTTCTACCTTCTCACTTAAAACTTAAAATATTACCTTTGCTTTTCGAAATTTTTAATCCTTCTTCATGAGTAATTCTTTTGGAAAGTTATTTAAACTAACCACCTTTGGTGAATCACACGGTCTTGCTATTGGAGGCGTTATAGACGGATGCCCTGCAGGAATAGAGTTAGATCTTAATGCAGTTCAGTATCAGCTGGATCGCAGAAAGCCAGGTCAATCAAAAATTACCACCCAGAGAAAGGAGCCCGATCAAGTCGAGTTTTTATCCGGGATCTTCGAAGGTAAGACCACCGGGACTTCAATAGGATTTCAGATTCAAAATACCAATCAGAAAAGCAGGGATTATTCACATAATGTAGATGTATACAGGCCATCACATGCTGATTATACTTATGATCAAAAATACGGGATAAGAGACCATCGCGGAGGAGGCAGAAGTTCTGCCCGTGAAACAGCGAATTGGATTGTTGGCGGGGCGGTGGCCAAAGAAGTCGTGAAAGACATAAAAATCACTGCCTTTACTTCATCGGTAGGTGATATTTTTATTGACAAGCCTTATCAGGAATTGGATTTTTCTGAAATTGAAAATAATATAGTGAGGTGTGCCGACCCTGTCATGGCTAAAAAAATGATCGACCACATCGCAGAGATCAAAAAGCAAGGGGATACGGTTGGAGGTACCATTACCTGTGTTATCCAGAATGTTCCTGTTGGACTCGGAGAGCCGATTTTTGACAAGCTTCATGCAGCCCTGGGAGGGGCCATGCTATCCATCAATGCTGTTAAAGGGTTTGAATATGGCAGTGGCTTTTGCGGCGCTAAAATGAAGGGCAGTGACCACAATGACCTGTTCAACCAGGATGGAACAACAAAAAGCAACCTGTCGGGAGGGATACAAGGAGGCATTTCAAATGGGATGGATATTTACTTTAGGGTAGCTTTCAAACCTGTAGCTACCTTGATTCAAAAGCAACAGACCATAGACTCTAAGGGTAACCAAGTAGAAATGCAAGGCCGGGGACGGCATGACCCCTGTGTAGTGCCCAGAGCGGTTCCTATTGTGGAAGCTTTGAGTGCCATGGTTATGGCTGATTTCTATTTGATGGCCAGGGCACGTAGTTGATCAAAGCCCTAAACGTTTTTTCCACCTGCCTTTTCGACGTGCAAATTCTTTGAATTTTTCACATGAATTTGCAATGTCATCAATGACCTTTTGTTCGTCCAGACCCATCAAAGAGGCATACTTTTTACCCACGATTTCGATCATATCGGCTGTTAAAGACAGCCTGTTGAAATTATCGATCCTTTTTTCGTAGGTCATTTCCTCAAATTTCATTCTATTGAGGTCGATCAGATAAAAATCATATTGCCCTATACCTGTTCGGCACATCAGCGTATTCCCCTTGGAATGATCAAAATGATGGATCCCGTTCTCATGAAGTTGATAAGTAAATTCTGTAAATTGATTCAGGATATTCTCCCGGTCTGGAAATTCCTGGTCAATTACAGCCCCAAAATCAAAATCATAACTTAGGTTCTCAGAAATGTAAAAACTATTCGTAAGCCCAATGGGTTCAGAATATTCCACATAGCCAATTGGTTTTGGTGTTAAAATTCCCTTTTCAGACAAGATTTCTGCATGCTCAAAAGACCTTCTTGCTTTTGATTTTCGAATATATTTATAGGCAAACCGATTGATCAAATGCGGAACCTGAAACGATTTTACATTCCATTTGTCATTCCCTACCTCAAATACCTTAATGGTATTTCTTTTTTTCCAATAGGTTTTCCCGGAATGACCAAAGGCATCAATAATCTCCAGTACTTTGTCCCTACTGTAAGGAGCGGCTACTTTTATGTTCATCATGATGACTATCCTATAATAATTTCCCCAGGGATCAGGGCAAACGCAATAGCGTTTTTTCGCAAACGTAAAAGTAATAATTCTATACCATTTAAAATAAAAATTTAATTCAGGCGTTTAAGCATAAGTTAGAACTTAATAAGTGCTGACTCACCCTCTACAATTAACAATTTTCTCCCAAATAAACACAATGCATCCTGGTATGCATGATAAAAACATGTTTGATTCTGTATATACAGGAGGCACATGATTTTATATCAAAAATTGTCTATGAATAAATTGAATCAAATTATATTTTTTGTTAGGAAACCAATTTTCCTTTCTCCCCTAAATTTTATTAAGATAATGCTTCGCTTGGCTCCTCAAAACATAACGCCGGGGCCGAAGCTGTCTTGATTGTATATGGCTTTGTGAATTCATCCGCAAAGCCGCTAAAGATCCCTTTTTTTTGGACCGCTACTGGAAGATAAAAATTTCATAGCGGTCTTTTGTTTGTTCAAGGCTACAATGATGAAATTCATAAAATCGAAGATTCAGCGCAGCTATGGTAAGGAGACGTGAAATATTGGGGTGGTTCAGAGAAGCTAAGGCCTGAATGATTGATTTTCCTTTGCACCTGGTAGCAAAAAACAAAAAGGTGAACAAAACTCAATTCATTTCAATATAAGCCAAAAAAAAAGACCGCTTGTTTGCCCAAGCAGTCTTTCACTAATTAAATCTAAAATGTTCTATTACCTATTTCTTTAAAGCTTTATAAGAGCCCACATTTGTTTCTTCCTGAACCCTGAACATCTCGCTTCCACCCGGGAGCTCTATAAGGTTGTACATAATCGAATCAGTGGTGAGTTCCGTGTTTTTTAAATGCTCGGCAAGGTCCTGAAGCATATTTTCACGATCAAGTTGTTCATTGCTATCCAATACAAGCACATTGTCTGGTAAATTCAGCACGTTGATGGCTCCTATCGCATCCTCATCCACAAGCCTTTTACTCGAAACATCCAATAATTCATAATGGTCTATTCCAAGCCCTTGGGTAACCTCCTGGCCCTCATCATCATAAATGAACCTTACTTGAAACTCGTCATTAAGAAAATCGCTCACTTCCAGCAATACAACTTCATTCATACCTGTATTTTTAGGTGATGAAGTATCTTGAAAGTAAACTTCTTTCCATCTCTTTCCGTTATAAACTTCTATGGAGAATTCTCCCTTATCATCTGTCACTTGTAAATTGTAAGTAACCGCTATCTGAGCTTCCTTTATATCTGAAACATCCACGGCCGGAGTTGTAAGGCTCGTTTTGTCGCTTGACTGTTTTCCGTGATTGTTATCATTGAATAACGCTGCACCCGTTGCAAACTCAGATTCTATGGTAGGCCCGCTATGAGGCATCACACCCGTATACCCAAATTGCCAGTTGGTGGCGTTTGAATTGATTTCATAGATCCATCCATCAGGAATTTCTGAGGCATTAAAGCTTTCTTGTTGTATTTGGGCAGCAAGCACCTGGCCAAAAAACAAAGCAACGACCATAAATCCAATTTTTTTCATTGCAATTAATTTAATATTACACCTTAATAACGCTGTAAACCTGATAATATTTTATCCTACACCCATCAAAAAATGCTAATATTTCCTTAAAAAAAAGGAATAAACCTGTTCAGTCCGCTTCATTTCCTTATGAATAAATTATCTTTGCTGGAATTTTAAAAAAATAAAACATGAACGACGGTTTATACGCTAAAATAAAAAGTTCTAAAGGAGATATCCTGTTAAAGCTTGAATATGAGAAAACCCCGGGTACTGTAGGTAACTTTGTTGCCCTTGCTGAAGGGAATATGGAAAATTCTGCCAAGCCACAAGGTCAAAAATATTATGATGGGCTAAAATTTCACCGGGTAATTCCTGATTTTATGGTGCAGGGAGGATGTCCTCAGGGAACGGGAACAGGGAATCCCGGATATAGTTTTGAAGACGAATTTCATGCAGATCTAAAACATGACAAGCCGGGTATACTTTCTATGGCAAATGCCGGACCTGGTACAAATGGCAGTCAGTTTTTTATTACCCATGTACCTACACCTTGGTTAGACAACAAACACACGGTATTTGGTGAAGTAATCGAAGGCCAGGAGGTTGTTGATGCGATTGCTCAGGATGATGTCATGGAATCAGTAGAGATCATAAGAGTTGGTGCTGATGCTGAGGCGTTCAATGCCATTGAAGCTTTTAGGACATTTGAAGGAGCAAGAGCGCAGCGAATTGCTGAGGCCAAAGCCAAAATGGACGCTGAACTTGACAAATTAGCGGCTGGATTTGAAAAAACAGATAGTGGCCTAAGATACCAGATCATCCAAAAAGGGAGTGGCGCCAAAGCAACTCAGGGAAAGAATATTTCGGTTCACTATAAAGGACAACTGGCCGATGGAAGGGTTTTCGATTCTTCTTATGAAAGAAAACAACCCATTGACTTTACAGTAGGAGTTGGTCAGGTCATCAAAGGCTGGGATGAAGGATTACAATTATTACAGGTTGGCGATAAAGCAAGATTAGTGATTCCATCGCATTTAGCTTATGGTTCACAAGGTGCCGGAGGGGTTATACCACCAAACGCAACGCTTATTTTTGATGTCGAATTAATGGACGTGAAATAACATTGAAATCTTTTAATTAAAAAGCACCTGGGTTGTTGATTCAGGTGCTTTTTAATTAAAACATTTTGTTGTAACTTTAAATGTCTTTTAAATTTCCCTTCATGAAATACTTTGCTTTTTTATTTCTTCTTTTAGGAATAAGCTCAACTGCCTTCTCACAAGAGGAAGAAAAGCACCCTTTGCTGGATGATAAATTTTATTTTGAAGCCGGTATTTTTCTTCCAACAAAAGACATCAAACTTGGGGCTGATGCTTCCTCACCAGATGATGAAATTAATTTTGGAGAAACCTTCGGTTTAAATGACAATCAGGCTACTTACTTTGTCAATTTCGAATGGCGCTGGAATAAAAAATGGAGGTTAACAGCTGAAACTTTTGGGGTAAACAATGCTGCCAGAGCAACTTTAGATTCAACCTATGTTTTTGATGATGTAACCTTTGAAAAAGGAAGCTTCGTGAGAGGTGGGATTGAATTTTCTTTGTACAGGGTATTTGTAGGTAGATTAATTTCTTCAGGCCAAAAGCATTCCTTAGGAGCCGGGTTAGGTGTACATGCCATGAATGTTGGTGCCTTTATTGAAGGTCAAATAAAGTCAAATGATGATCGGATAGATGGTACTTTTCAAAAAAGGAGCGTTACTGCCTTAATACCCTTGCCTAACATAGGTGCCTGGTACCATTGGGCTCCAAACCAAAAATGGGCCTTTATTGCCCGCGCAGATTGGTTTGGCATTACCATTGACAAATACTCCGGAGGTCTATGGAACATTGCTCCGGGAGTACGGTATCAAATCATAAAAAACTTTGGTCTTGGCTTGGATTATCGCTTTTTATTATTTAATGCCAAGGTAACAGAAGACAATTGGAAAGGCAGATTCAATATGGATTTCACTGGTCCTTCCATAACCCTTCATGGTAATTTTTAGGGAAAACTGTTTCAATAATGGAAGACCCTAAATATCCTATCGGAAAATCCAATATAACAGAACCAATCACCGAAGATCAGGTTAATGACTGGATTGGCGTACTGAAAAGTTTCCCCATTGAGTTGGAAAAACTAACAGCTCCCCTAAGTCAGGAAATGCTCGACACCCCTTATAGAAAAGATGGCTGGACGATCAGGCAGGTTGTCCATCATTTGGCGGATTCTCATTATAACAGCTATATAAGATTTAAATGGGCCCTTACCGAAAATGAACCTGTGATCAAAGCTTATTATGAAGACCGCTGGGCTGAACTTCCTGATAGCCTGAATGCCCCTGTAGAAATGTCCTTAAGTGCCTTAAAGGGATTACACGCCAAATGGGTCTATCTTCTGGAGCATATTTCATTCGAAGACCTTGACAAGACCTTTATTCATCCTGAAGGAAATATAAAAGTATCATTGAAAAAGAACATTGGCATGTATGCTTGGCACAGCAGGCACCACTATGCGCACATTGAAAACCTGTTAAAAAGAAAAGGCTGGTTGTAACCCCTTATCAACAAAGTTATTTCCACTTGATATTGCAGCCCATGCTGGGTTTCTGATGCTCAATGATTCCCTTATTCTCCAACAAATGGTTGAGGGCATTTCTCAAATCTGAACCAGACACAGCGATACCATTGCCAGGTCTTGAATCATCGATCTGACCTCTGTACACCAAATTCAGGTTTTCATCAAATAAATAAGTATCAGGTGTACAGGCGGCATCATAGGCTTTGGCGATTTGCTGGGTTTCATCATACAGGTATGGAAAAGGATAACCAACATCAAGAGCTGTTTTTTTCATCAGTTCAGGACCATCCTGAGGGTAATGGACTACATCATTCGACGAAATTGCGATAAAAGAAATTCCTTTCGAGGTATATTCATTTGCAATTTTAACCAATTCCTGCCTTACATGAATCACGAACGGGCAATGATTACAGATAAAAAACACTACGGTTCCTATGTTTCCTTTCAGCTGTTCCAGAGACATTTTTTTATCGGAAACAGTATCTAACAATTCAAAATCAGCAGCCTTTGATCCCAGTGGCAGCATATTGGAGGGTGTA
>JBFFLO010000104.1:0-7997 GCA_041554895.1 Lutimonas sp.
ACACAACGGGCAATGAAAGAAACATTTGTATCCAATTCCAATATTTCTGATCCAACAACTTAAAAAGAGGGTTTTCCGGAATCATTTCTGACATGGCGATCAGGAAAATGGGCAAGGTAAAGGCAACAGACAACCACAATTTCCTAAGCAATTCAAGATAATTTTTTTCCTCTGCACTTACATCAGGGGCCATTGGAACAAGTTCCATGCCGCAAATAGGGCAGTCTCCGGGTTGATCTTGTATTACTTCTGGATGCATGGGGCAGGTATATTTGATCCCTGGCCCCGGATCCAGTCGTATTTCTTCCACAAGATCCATTCCGCAAACCGGGCAATCACCAGCCTGGTCATAGGTTTTTTCGCCTTCACAATGCATCGGGCAATAAAAAGTACCTGTTCCTTTTCCTTCGGGAAGTTTTATTTCTTCCTTCCCGGATGCCTTCTCCATCCCCGGAAGATAAATACCATAACGGCCCCCATCATTTTCTAAAGCCTGCTGCAGAACATCTAATGGAATATGGGTTTCCATTTCGATGGAGGCCTCGGCTTTTTCAAGGTCCACGACTGCCTTTTGTACACCGTCAATTTCAGAAAGGGCCTTTTCAACATGGTTGCGGCAACCATTGCAACTCATTCCCTTTATTTTATAGGTATGCTTCATTTTTTACTTACTTAAATAATTGATCATGGTCGTTTGCCTGTAATAATTTCTGACGGCATCGATCAGCCCCATTTGAAACTTTAATTGTAACTCCTGAATATCAAGTACATCATTAAAATCAATGGTCCCGGATTCATAACTTTTGATCAATATGGTTTCAGCATTTTTTGCCTGTTCAAGGTTTTTGACCTGTGTATCATAACTAATACGAGAGGCCAAACGTTCGTTTACAGCTTCATCCATGAGTTGTTGAAGTTTATTGAACTGGGATTGTTTTTGAGCGTCAATTTCAAGTTGCCTCAATTCATTTTGCTTACTGTTCGATTTAAATTTCTTATTAAAGATAGGGATCGACACAGAAACCATAGGCATAAAAATATCTTTGCCGTTGTCTGAAAAGTCCATATCGGGCCTTTTCTCAACAGGGATGTAATCAATGCCAAATCCGATCATAGGGCTTTTCTCCTTTTGATTCAACACTTCAGATTCCACCACTGAAGCAAACAACTTGTCATATTTAAGCAATTCGGGATGCATCTGTAGATCAGACTCGACAATATCAAAGTCACTGTCGGGTATGGGCAGGTCATCAATGAGGCTAATGGTCATTTCTATATCACGGTTTAGCAGGCTATTCAAAGCCGCCTGCTGAGAAAGGTATTGCTGATGAAGGACCTTTTTAAGTGCGATCAGATCATTTTTTCTCATCTGTAAACGAAGCACGCTAACTGCCGACGCTTTTCCCGTTTCTAACGAGTTTAGGGCCAAGGTTTCATACACTTCCATTAAGTTGATGTTTTCCTCCAGAACAGCATCTTTAGCATGTACGCTATACATGTTATAATACGCATTGGAAATAGCCACGATCAATTTTCTTTGAGCTACGGCGATTTCCTCAAATTTTGCATCAGACAGCGAATTGACATAGTTTTCTCTTGCAGTGATTGAACCAAACCATGGACTCATCTGTTTTATGGAAAATTTCATTTTCTGGGCACCTGTTCGGGTCTCTGGTTCGCTTACAAAATAGCCATAACTGATTTCAGTGTTTGGAATGGCATTTACTTCATTGACTTTTTCACTGGCGATCTCATATTGTAAATTGTATTTTTTGATCTCGGGGTTATTTTCTAAACTTATATTGATCAATGTTTCAAGATCCTGCGCCCAAAGGGCATTCTGAACAATTAGTACACAAAGTATCCTAAGTATTTTTTTCATGATCTGTTGTTTTTAAATTGAAACTCAGCCTTTATACTATAGAGTACGGGCACAACAAAAAGCGTAATTAATGCGATGAGCATGCCACCGAATCCCGGAATGGCCATAGGGATCATGATATCACTGCCTCGCCCGGTCGATGTCAATACCGGCAACAAGGCCAGGATAGTAGTTGCTGTGGTCATCAAACAAGGCCTGATCCGCTTGGTTCCGGCTTCAATAATAGAAGCCCTGATCGCATTTTTATCAGCAGGCTTGTTCTTATCAAAGGTCTGTTTTAAATAGGTGGCCATAACGACGCCATCATCTGTTGCGATCCCGAACAAGGCAATAAAGCCTACCCAAACAGCAACGCTCAGGTTAATGGGGTGCATTTGAAAAAGTTCACGCAGGTTCTGACCCAGGAAGTCGAAATTCAAAAACCATTGCTGACCATATAGCCAGATCATGATAAAACCACCGGCAAATGCCACGGCGATCCCTGAAAAAACCATCAATGAAGTTGATACTGACCTGAATTGAAAATACAAGATCAAAAATATCAATGACAAGGCCAAAGGAACTACTATGGAAAGGGTTTTTTCGGCCCTGATCTGATTTTCATAGGTCCCGGTAAATTGATAATTGATACCCTTAGGAACAATCAATTCACCACTATCAATTTTTTCTTTGATTCGATTTTGCGCATTTTCCACGACGCCTACTTCGGCAAATCCATCCAGCTTATCAAACAATACATATCCAACCAAAAAAGTGTCTTCACTTTTGATGACCTGTGGCCCTTGCTCATAGCGGATAATGGCCAGTTCACTCAAAGGCACGGGGTTTCCTTTTTCAACCGGGATATAAATATGTTTCAGGTCAGTCGGGTTTTCCCGCAGTTCCCGGGGATACCTTACCCTGACGGTATAACGTTCGCGTCCTTCAACGGTTTGCGTCAAAGCCATTCCGCCCAGGGCAATTTTCAGCACGTTTTGAACCCTGTCTATGCTAATGCCGTACCGTGCAATTTTCTCCCTGTCAATGTCAATGAGCAGATAAGGTTTGCCAACGATACGATCGGCAAAGACGGCTTCTTTTTTGATGCCTTCAACTTCTTTTAAAATCCCTTCCAAGGCAATCCCAAATGCCTCGATCTGCTCCAGGCTTTGGCCCTTGACCTTGATACCCATAGGGGCCCGCATGCCCGTTTGAAGCATCACCAGGCGGGTTTCAATAGGCTGTAATTTTGGCGCGGAGGTAACACCCGGTAAGCGGGTCACCTTTACGATCTCGTTCCAGATATCATTCGGGGATTTGATCTCAGGCCTCCAGTTACGATAAAAATCACCGTTATGATCGGGGACCAGTTGTTCACGTTTGATCTCACGGTTTAAAACCGAAGGCCCCTTGAAATTGTTCGGATTGGAAACAAAACCACCAGCTTTTAAAGCAAAGGCTCCTTCCTTATTGACCTTAAAGCGTTCACGCTTCTTTTGGTCATTCAACATATACTCAGGTTTGTATTGTATGATATTTTCATACATTGACATAGGAGCCGGGTCCAGGGCCGATTCAGTTCTCCCGGCCTTTCCCACGACAGTTTCTATTTCAGGAATAGTGGCTACAGCCATATCGAGTTGTTGCAAGACTTTTTTATTTTCTTCCACCCCTGCATGTGGCATAGAAGTAGGCATCAATAAAAATGATCCTTCATTAAGTGAAGGCATAAATTCTTTTCCGGTATTTTTCATAATGGTTATTCCTGCTAAAACGATCAGCACCGGAAGCGACAAGAAAAGCAGTTTGTGGTCTAGCGCCCAAGACAGCAACCTTGTGTAGTAGCTTTTAAAAATTGCAAAAACGCTTAACAGACCCAGGCAAACAAAAGAGACAAACAATAAGTTGGCCAGGAAATTCTGATCTACCCCAAGAGGCCTCCAGTATTCGGTCAGCAGCAATATGATGGCTATGGTGGTCATCAGTATTTTGGCCAGGCTCGAATTTTTTTCTGAAACCTTATCCTGGAACCTGGCAACTGTGATCAGCGCAAAGCCAATCAAAATTAAGCCCAGCCAGTAACCTTTGACGACGGCAAACACGCCTATTAACCCAAGGACAGCTTGTATGAGATAACTACCTGTTTTATGCATATTCTTTTTTCTAAACATAAAGGCAGCGAATGGCGGGATCAGGAACAAGGCAACCAACAAGGAAGCCGCAAGTGCAAAGGTTTTTGTAAAGGCAAGCGGCCTAAACAGTTTTCCTTCGGCGCCAATCATGGTAAACACAGGTATAAAGCTGATGATCGTCGTTAGGACAGCCGTAAGAATAGCCCCTGAAACTTCTTTTGTTGCTTCATAGATCACCGTGTTAATGGGTTTGTTTGAATCGTTCTGATCCAAATGCCGGATCATGTTTTCTGAAAGAATGACCCCTACATCAACCATGGTGCCAATCGCAATAGCAATTCCCGATAAAGCGACAATGTTGGCATCCACACCGAATAGTTTCATGGCGATAAAGACCATCAATACCGCAACCGGCAACAGGCCAGAGATCAATATGGAGGCCCTGAGATTAAATACCATGATCACGATGACCAGGATAGTGATCAGGATTTCCAGGCTCAGCGCTTCATTAAGTGTTCCCAGGGTCTCTTGTATCAATTCGGTACGGTCATAAAAAGGAACGATGGTTACTTGCGAATTTCTGCCATCCTGAAGCACCTTTGAGGGCAAACCGGGGCTGAGCAAAGCAATTTGATCCTTTACATGATTGATGACCTCAAGGGGATTTGCTCCGTACCTGGCAACTACGACGCCACCAACTACCTCTGCACCTTCTTTATCCAATATCCCTCTTCTGGCGGCAGGGCCCAGGGTGACCCTGGCAATGTCTTTGATGCGCAGGGCCGTATAATTTTTGGAGCTGACCACGGCATTTTCAATATCGCTTACAGACCTAATATAGCCAAGCCCTCTGACCAGGTATTCAACCCTGTTGATTTCCAAAGTCTGGGCACCAATATCCTTATTGCTTTCTTTTACTGCACTAACCACATCGACAAGGCTAATGTTGTATTGACGCATCAGTTCGGGGTTGACATCAACCTGGTACTCTTGAATATAACCTCCTACAGAGGATACTTCAGATACGCCACTGGCAGATGAAAGCGCATTTTTTACATAATAATCCTGAATGCTTCTCAGTTCATGCAGATCCCAGCCTCCGGTTGTTTGGCCGTCTTCGTCCCTTCCCTCAAGGGTGTACCAGAATATCTGTCCAAGCCCGGTTGCGTCTGGGCCTAAAGAAGGGCTTACTCCCTCAGGAAGCAGGCTGGCGGGCAGCGAATTTAGTTTTTCCAGAATTCTGCTGCGGCTCCAGTAAAACTCAATATCTTCTTCAAAAATGATATAGATGCTCGAAAATCCGAACATGGAACTGCTGCGAATCGTTTTTACACCCGGTATCCCAAGCAAAGAAGTGGTTAGGGGATAGGTGATCTGGTCATCAATATCCTGTGGTGAGCTGCCTTCCCATTTGGTAAACACGATTTGCTGGTTCTCACCAATATCGGGAATCGCATCTACAGGAACCGGATTACTGGGTAAAAACCCTGTATCCCATTGAAATGGTGCATTTACAATACCCCATCCTACGAATAGCAGGAGCATTATCAAGGCAACGAGTTTGTTTTCGATTAAAAATTTAATGCTTTTATTTAGCATGGTTTTTGGTCATTAAACTGTGAGACAATGGTGTTGTTAAAACACCTTACATAACAATTCATCCCAGGGAACTTCGTCCGTAAGTTGAAAGGGTCTATCGTTTAAAAATCAAATCAAATATTCCTCGTGTACCTGGTAAATTTTCGTGACCAGGGGAGGCGGTAAGTAGTCCTGACGCGAGCTTATCGCTTCTTCAGGAATTTCAAAAATTTGGGTATAAGCAGTCAAAAAAACCGCCGCAAACAGCTGCTGTTCCAATTGAAGCTCAAAGCTCAGCTTTAATTCATCCTGACCCTCAATGGTCAATTGCCTGTCTGAACAACAATCCTTTTTGACAGTAGAACAATCATCCAAGGTTTTTACAGGCTGAGCCATATCCATTCCGCAAGATTCAGCTTCAACAAAATAACTGGTATTCACCAAAGTATCTCCGCAATAATGCATATGCATGGTGACCGATATCGTAGACATCAATACCACAATAGCCATTGTAAAGGCAGTTATTTTATGAATCATTTGCTTCATAGAGGGTACAAAATTACAATAAAATTTGTCAACTTATATGCTTTAACAAAAAAATAACTCAGTTAATCAGCTGTTTATTAAGGCTTAAAAGTCAGCAATATAACGATTTTACACTAAGGATATTGCTTTTCAATCAGCTTCAAAAAGCCTTGAGAGCAGTAAACGGCTGGCCCATATAGCCCGGAGTCATGGGTTTTAAAGAAATCCATTTTGGAGTGGAATTCATTCAGAACTTATAAAATCCCTCTTTCTTTGCAAAAAGAGAGAAGTTCATTCGCAGAGTGCCTATTGCTTTTCTTGAGAATTCGCTTTCTGTGGGTAGCCACTGTTTGATGACTGATAAACAGTATTTGACCAATTTCAGCACTGTCCAGGCCCTTATGCATTTGTTTTATGACCTCTGTTTCACGGGGAGTAAACAAGTTTTCATATTTTTTTGCAATACGTTCTTTAAACATGAGCCGTTGTTCGGCATCGGCCTGCAGGGTCCAGGATACATTACTTTGAGTAGTGATAAAATTAATGTTTGTAATATTGACCCATAATTTGGTGATGCTGTGTTCATGCACTTCAAATGCCCTGACTTGGCATAAAAGTTTTTTCACCTCTTTATTTTCTTTCTTAAACCTGCATGTAAAGTTTAGAGAAGTGGTTGCCGGAGCAAGAACATTTTCCAGGCAATAACTTAAATAGCAGTTGAAGATATGTTGCACAAGAGCCCTGTCGTCAGGATGACAGAGGTTCAAAAATTCGGGAAAACCCTTTGATTGCAGTTTTTGCCCGATAAGAGAGCAGATCCCCGATTCAACAGTAATTGATTTTTGATTTAGATCAATTATAAAGCTGGCGTCATTGCCTGTCTTAAAAAGGTCACGTTTAGCCGAGCTATGAGAAAAGCCGGCAGAATTTCCTGTCTCTTTTGCAAACGGGATGAGGCCTGCGGTTTTTTCTGTGTTTGTTTTTTTGAACAATCCTTGCTTTTTCATTCTAACTTTTTAGGCAGTTAATCACGAAAACAAGAGATTTTACATGACGAATAAATTTCCTGAGGGAAAGAATTTATGACAGCACCGTAAAATCCCTTGTGCTTATGGCAGATAAATGATTTTTATTTTTGATAAAAAGCAGCGTCGCTGTTTTTCCACAATGATCTATCTTGCCATTGATCAAAAATATTTGGAATAACTGGGATTGCCTTACGGGATTCCGTATGCTGAAATAATATTGAAGTGATATAATGAGCCTCTTGTTTTTTATGAAGGTCAAATAAGCCCCATATCTTTAACTTTGGCAATCAGGTGAATGGCATTGTTTGCTTTGAACTGAACCTTAAGTTTGTTAAGCCTTTTTTCAATCGAGCTTAAACTGGATGGAATGATTTTGTTCCTTTTAAATTCTCTGCTTATCTCATCCTGAGAAAATCCCTGAGATAATTTTTCAACCAAAAGCAGGTCAAAATCATCAATTTCGAGATCTTGTGACGGACGCAAGGCATGTGCGATATTTGGGGAAAGATAGGTCATGTCATTATCGAGTTGTTTAATGGCAGCTGAAAGATCCTTAAGTCCTTGACGTCCTTTGCAAACATAGGCATTGATACCTATATTTTGAATCATATGACGAACCCTTTGGATGCGGTCTTCCACAGAATACATGATGATTTTAAGGTCAGGAAACTCCTCTCGCAAGACCGTTGATAATTCTTCGCCAGATGAAAGCCTTTCATTGCGATGGTCTGCATCGAATGACAGATCGGTAATGATCAGATCATAAGGCTCCTGATCTTTTGAGGCCTTTTTGATTTTCAAATAGGCATCGTCACAATATTGCACATGTTGTATTTCTGGGACCCCCATTTCCATTAAAGAAGCAACAACACC